>CAVJBM010000063.1:0-7208 GCA_963647775.1 Anaerovibrio sp. | reverse complement strand
CATCGTGGGCACGGTGAACTCCCCCCTGTACGCCGGCACGGACCGGGGCTCCACCTCCCTGGGCAACGGGTCGGTGGCCGGGTTCGTGTACGTCCCCGGGGAGAATTTCACCGCCGATTACTACTCCGTCGCCTACTTCACCGGCACGGGCCTGCGGGAGCTGGACAGCTACGGCGACGAGTATGACAGCCTTATGACCGGTCTGGTGGACAGCCTGGACGGCCTGGCCGAGGAACGGACCCAGGCCCGGTACGACGAGATCACCGGCGAGGCCCAGGACAAGATCGACGAGGCCCAGGCCGAGCTGGACAGCAAGCGGGCGGAGGTCTACGGCGACCTGGACGACGCGGAGCGGCAGCTGGCCGACGCCCGGCAGCAGCTGGACGACGGCTGGGCGGACTACCGCAGCGGCAGATCGAAGCTGGACCGGGAGATCGCCGACGGCCGGTGGCAGCTGGCGGACGCCAAGCAGCAGCTGGACGACGCCCAGGCGGAGTTCGACGCGGGGCTGGCCCGGTACGAGGAGGGGCAGGCCGCCTATGAGGACGGCATGGCCCAGTACGAGGAGAACAGAGCCGCCTATGAGGACGGCATGGCCCAGTACGGCGAGGGGCTGGCCCAGTATGAGGAGGGCGTGGCCCAGCTGGAGGCCCGGCAGGCCCAGCTGGACGAGGCCTACGCCCAGTACGACGCCGCCCTGGAGCCCTACGTGGGCACCCCCTACTATGACGACGCCGTGGCCGCCGCGGCGGAGCAGAAGGCTCAGCTGGACGCCGCCCAGGGGCAGATCGACGAGGGCTTCCTCCAGCTGGCCCAGAGCAAGGGCCGGCTGGACGCCGTGAAGGCCCAGCTGGATGCCGCCAAAGCTCAGCTGGACGGGGCCAAGGCCCAGCTGGAGGAGAGCAAAGCCCAGCTGGACGCCGCCAAGGCCCAGCTGGACCAGGCGGGGGCGCAGATCGAGTCCGGCCGGGCGGAGTACACCGCCAATCTGGTGCAGCTGGACAATGCCGAGCAGGACGGGCTGGCCCAGCTGGCCGACGCCCTGGACGAGCTGAATCAGGGCGAGGCGGACTACGCCGAGGGCCTGGCCGAGTATGAGGACGGCCGGAGCCAGGCGGACGAGAAGCTGGCGGACGCCCAGGCCAAGCTGGACGACGCCCGGGCGGAGCTGGCCGACGTGGAGCCCTGCCAGTGGTATGTGCTGGGGCGGAACACCAACGTGGGCTTTGTCAGCTACGCCCAGGACGCGGAGCGGGTGAGCAACCTGGCCAACGTGTTCCCCCTCATCTTCTTCCTGGTGGCGGCCCTGGCCTGCCTGACCACCATGACCCGCATGGTGGAGGACCACCGCACGGAGATCGGCGCCATGAAGGCCCTGGGCTTCAGCCGGGCGGCCATCTCGGTGAAGTATCTGGGCTACGCCTTCCTGGCCAGCCTCACCGGCGGGCTCATCGGCCTGGCCGTGGGCTGCACCGCCATCCCGGCGGTGATCGCCAACGCCTTCGCCATCATGTATCACATCCCGGGGCTGGACTTCAAGCCCCAGGCGGGCCTGTATATCGCGGCGGTGGCCGCGGCGGCGGCGTGCACCACCGGAGCCGCCCTGTGGGCCTGCCTGTCCACCCTGGTGGATACCCCGGCCAACCTCATGCGGCCCAAGGCCCCCAAGGCCGGCCGCCGGGTCCTGCTGGAGCGCATCGGCCCCCTGTGGCGGCGGCTGTCCTTCACCTGGAAGGTCACGGTGCGCAACCTGTTCCGCTATCAGCGGCGGTTCTGGATGACCGTCATCGGCATCGGCGGCTGCACCGCCCTCATCGTCACCGGCTTCGGCCTGCACGACTCCATCTTCTCCATCCTGGACAAGCAGTTCGACCAGATCACCGTGTACGACGCCTCCGTGGGCCTGAACGGTGACATCACCGGGGCGCAGCGGACCGCGGTGGAGGACTATCTGGCCCAAAACCGGAACGTGTCTGTGTGGCTGCCCATCTGCCAGGAGAACGTGGATGCCTCCGCCGGGGCCCTGGGGCACAGCGCCGTGCTCTTCGCCCTGGACGACCAGGCCGCCTTCCGGCGGATGGTGGACCTGCGGGAGCGGAAGAGCGGCGCGGCCATCACCGTCCCCGAGGAGGGCGTGGTCATCACCGAAAAGCTGTCCGAGCTGCTGGACCTCTCCGTAGGGGACAGCATCACCATTGAGAACGACGGCCGGCGGGTGTCCGCCCCCGTCACCGGCATCGCGGAGAACTATGTGCGGCACTATATCTACCTCACCGAGGGGTACTATCAGCGGCTCTTCGGCGCCGCCGCCCAGGAGAACAGCATCCTGCTGGCCTTTGCCGGCGGGGTGGACGCCGCGGCGAAGGAGGACACCTCCGTGGCCCTGATGAAGCTGGACGGGGTGGGCTCCTATTCCAGCATCGCCACCCTGCGGGACACCTTTGAGAACAGCATGAGCGCCATCAACTACGCCGTGGTCATCATCATCGCCGCGGCGGCGGCCCTGGCCTTCGTGGTGCTCTACAACCTGACCAACATCAACATCACCGAGCGGATGCGGGAGCTGGCCACCCTGAAGGTGCTGGGCTTCTACGACCGGGAGGTGTCCGCCTACGTCTACCGGGAGAACATCTTCCTTACCCTGTTCGGCATCGCCCTGGGACTGGTGATGGGCCGGTTCCTCCACGGCTGGATGGTGACCACCGTGGAGGTGGACATCGCCATGTTCGGCCGCACCGCCCCCGCCTACGCCTATGTGATCGCCGCGGCGCTGACGGTGGTGTTCTCCGCCCTGGTGAACGTGGCCGCCCACTTCCGCCTGAAAAAGGTGGACATGGTGGAGAGCCTCAAGACCGTGGAGTGAGCCTCCCCCCTCCCCTGCATACAACATTCACAGCCCATCGGCCGCCTTTTTGGTGAAAAAGGCGGTCGATTTTTTTGTCCGTGTGTGATAAAATGGTAAACTGTATTGGAATCTGCACGTCCATTTCCCGGCCTTTTGGCCTGCTGCTATAAACCGCTGACTGAGAAAAGGAGGTTTTCCCCTTGAGAGCAAAGGAAAGTCCCGCCGTCAAGGCCCCCTGGCTGGCCTTCCGGGGCGAAGTGCCCGCCACCCTCGACTACCCCGACTGCACCATGTACGAGGCGGTGGAGCGCGCCGCCCAGCAGTACCCCAACTACCCCGCCTATGTGTTCATGGGCCGCACCACCACCTACCGCGACATGCTGCAGGAGATCAACGTCTGCGCCCGCGCCCTGAAGGCCACCGGCGTGCGCCCCGGCGACAAGATCACCGTGGCCCTGCCCAACTGCCCCCAGGCGGTGGCTATGTTCTACGCCATCAACGAGGTGGGCGCCATCGCCAACATGATCCACCCCCTGTCCAGCGAAAAGGAGATCGAGTTCTACATCAAGGAATCCGGCTCCCTCTTCGCCGTGACCCTGGACCAGTTCTACCACAAGTTCGAGGCCATCCGCGCCAACGTCAACCTGGACAACATCATCCTGGCCTCCATCAAGGATGCCCTGTCCAAGCCCATCAAGGCGGGCTACATGCTCACCGAGGGCCGCAAGATCGCCAAGATTCCCAAGGACGCCCCCGTCATCCGCTGGAACGAGTTCATGCACCGGGGGGCCACCTACCACTGGAAGTACAAGGTGGAGAAGCAGCCCGACGACGTGGCCGTCATCCTCTACTCCGGCGGCACCACCGGCGTCACCAAGGGCATTCTGCTGTCCAACCTGAACTTCAATGCCCTGGGCACCCAGGTCATCGCCACCAACCCCATGTTCCGCCCCGGGGACAAGATGCTGGCCGTCATGCCCATGTTCCACGGCTTCGGCCTGGGCGTGTCCATCCACACCATGCTCATCAGCGGCGGCTGCTGCATCCTGGTGCCCCGGTTCACCGCCGAGAGCTACGCCAAGCTGCTGCTGAAATACCGCTGCAACCTCATCGCCGGCGTGCCCACCCTGTACGAGGCGCTGCTGCGGCTGCCGTCCATGAAGAACGCGGACCTGAGCTGCCTGAAGGGCGTATACTCCGGCGGCGACTCCCTGTCCATCGAACTGAAAAAGCGGTTCGACAAGTTCCTCTTCGACCACCACGGCGTGGTGCAGGTCCGGGAGGGCTACGGCCTGACCGAGTGCGTCACCGCCTCCTGCCTGACGCCCTACCACATGTTCAAGGAGGGCTCCATCGGCGTGCCCTTCCCGGACACCTGCTACAAGATCGTCAAGCCGGGCACCCAGAAGGAGATCCCCTACGGCGAGGAGGGCGAGATCTGCCTTGCCGGGCCTACGGTGATGCTGGGCTACCTCAACCACCCGGACGAGACGGCGCAGGTGCTCCAGACCCACGCCGACGGCCTGACCTGGGTCCACACCGGCGACCTGGGCTATATGGACGAGGACGGCTTCGTCTACTTCAAGCAGCGCATCAAGCGCATGATCATCACCAGCGGGTACAACGTCTACCCCTCTCAGCTGGAGAATGTGTTCGACGCCCACGAGCTGGTGCAGATGAGCTGCGTCATCGGCGTGCCCGACCCGCTGAAGATGCAGAAGGTCAAGGCGTTCATCATGCTCAAGCCCGGCAACCTGCCCAACGAGGAGAACAAGCAGATCCTCATGGACTACGCCCGCAAGAACATCGCCAAGTACGCCCTGCCCTACGACATCGAGTTCCGCCCCGACCTGCCCAAGACCCTGGTGGGCAAGGTGGCCTACCGCCAGCTGGAGGACGAGGAGCTGGCCAAGATGGCCGCCGAGAGCAAGGCCGAATAAAATCAAAACGCCCCCGGCGCCGCAGGGGCTGCGGCGCCGGGGGCACTGTGTTTTCAGTCGTTTTTTTCCAGGGCGGCCTCCGCGGCCTCGATGGCGCGGAAGCGGGGCATGATGCCGATCTTGTCCGGGGTGTGCACCGGCAGCTGATAGATGTCGTGGCCGGGGAACTGGTTGCCCTCCACCAGGCAGGGGCCGTCGGGGGTGAAGCACACGTCCCAGCCCACGTAGCCCATCTGGGGCACCACCTGGGCCGCCCGCTCCACCATGGCCCGGGCCTTGTCCCAGTCGGGGAACACGAAGCCCTTGATGGGGGTGCCGGTGGCGGGGTGGTTTTCGTAGAGGTTCTTCTGCTTGTCCAGCGCCCGGTCGATGACCGTGCCGGTCTCCGGGTCCATGGGGGCCACCATGCCGCCGCTGTTGAAGTTATCCACGAATTTGCCGTTGCCGATGCGGAACATGGCCGTCACCAGATAGACCCGGCCGCTTTTGCCCCGGATGGTCACCATGCGCACGGTGTTGATGGAGCCGGGATAAATGGCCGCCACCGCCGGGTGCTGCACGATGAGCTCCTCCAGCTCCAGCTGGGGGGCCTTGGGGAGAAGGTGGTCATACACCGCGTCCAGCGAGGGGAAGTCCGCCGTGCTCAGCTTCTCGATGCCCCAGCCGCAGCTGCCGCAGGCGGGCTTGGCCATGAACACCGGGTGCCTGGCCAGAAAGGCCAGCACTTCCTCCCGGTTCTCCCCGGTGACGGGGACCCAGTCCCGGCGGAGGAAGTCGGCAAACAGGGTGTTGAAGCGGATCTTGTCCCCCAGATCGTCGAAGTGGGCCTTATCGTTGTACTTCACCACAATGGCGTTGTTCCGCCCCCGGGTGAGGTAGGTGTCCCGCTGCTCCGGCGTCAGGTTATACATTTCAAACAGATCGTAGTCCATGTAGCCCGCGCCGTACTTCACCGCGCAGTCCCGCATGTCCCGGAAGATGGCCGTGCGGCTCATGCCCGTTTTGCGGTGGATGGAATTTATTTTTTCCAGCATGGCCCTGTAGTTCATGTGCATGACCCGCTGGAGCAGGTATTTTGCCTTGCCCATACCTCAGTCCCCTTTGGCAGAAGTCTTATTTGAGTAGTATACCACATTCCAGTCTGAAAGACAATGCCGCCCCGGAAAAAGGCGGCGAAAGGAGCATCCCATGGAACAGCAAAACACGTCCGCCGTCAAGCACGCCGCCCTCTACCGGGCCGTGGCCTGCGCGGTGATGGCCGCCCTCATGGGGGCGGTGGCCCCCCTCTCCATCCCCCTGAAGCCCGTGCCCATCACCCTGGGCACCATGATGGTCCTGCTGGCCGCCCAGCTGCTGGGCTGGCGCTGGGGCACGGCGAGCACCCTGGTCTACCTGCTCATGGGCGCCGTGGGCCTGCCGGTGTTCTCCGGGTATCTGGGCGGGCTCAGCCGTCTGGCCGGGCCCACCGGCGGCTACCTCATCGGCTATCTGCCCCTGGCCCTCATCGCCGGGGCGGTGTGCGGCCGCACCCGGAACCGCTTTTTCCAGGCCCTGGGCATGATCGCCGGGGTGCTGGCCTGCTACCTGTTCGGCACGGTGTGGTTCTGCCTCCAGGGCGGGTACACCGTGGGGGCGGCCCTGGCCAAGTGCGTCACCCCCTTCCTCCCCTTCGACGCCGCCAAGATCGCCGTGGTGCTCGTCCTGGGGCCCATCCTCAAGGACCGGCTCACCAAGGCCAGGCTGCTACCGTGACGGGAGGGTAACGTTTATGCTGAACTTTTCGCTCCCCACCCAGGCCGACCGTGCCGACGTGCTGGCCTTCTACGAGGAATTTGAGGTCAACGGCGGCAGCTGCATCGGCTTTGGCCACCGGAAGGACTACGACCGCTGGCGAAGGACATGACCAACCGTCACAGAGGCTGTGATCTGCCGGAGGGCTATGTGCGGGAGGATTTCTACCTCTGCCGGGAGGACGGGCGTCCGGTCAGACAAACAGCAGCACGGCGCACAGGGCGGCGATGATCCCGCCGATCACGCTGACGACGGCGTAAATCTTTCTGGATTCCGGGTCGTGCTTTTCCTTGGCCAGGTAGTAGAGCCCCGCGCCCCGGACCAGGATCCCGATGATCAGCCCAATGATCTTGATCGTCATTATTTTTTCCTCCAATTCAATAAGAATGCCGAGTTGGTGATGACCAGCACCGAGCCCGCGTTGTGGACCAGGGCCCCCACTACGGGGTCCAGCGTCCCGATAATGGCAAGGACGATGGCCGCGAAATTCAGCGCCATGGAAAAGGTCATGTTCAGCTTGATGGTGGTCATCATCCGCCTGGACAGGGCGATCAGGTGGGGCAGCTCCTTGACCTCATCGTCCACCAGGGCGATGTCCGCCGCGTCCACGGCGATGTCGCTGCCCACGCCGC
>CAVJBM010000062.1:0-6866 GCA_963647775.1 Anaerovibrio sp. | reverse complement strand
TGGTGGAGGAGCTGTAAGAGAGAAAAAGCGCCCCCGGAGCCGGCAGGCTCCGGGGGCGCTTTGCTTTGCTCGCTCACAGCAGCTCCACGCTGCCGGACCGGACGGTCTCCGCCGTGCCGCCGTGGTCCACCAGCAGGCCGAAGCGGCCGTCGATGCCCACGGCCAGGCCCTCGCCCCGCTCCGTCCGCACCCGGCGGCCCACGGTCAGGCAGTGGGCGCGGTAGTCCGCCAGGTCCTCCGCCAGCCCCGCCGGGAAGACGCGGATGAGCTTCTCCAGCTCCGTCAGGACGGCGGCGCACAGCGCCTCCCGGGTGACGGGGCAGCCCTCCGCCCCCAGAGAGGTGGCGATGTCCCCCAGCCCCAGGGCGGCGAAGCTGTCCCGGCTCTGGCTCACGTTGACGCCGATGCCCGCCACCACGAAGTCCGCCCGCTCCCCCCGGAGGGGCCCCAGTTCGCACAGGATGCCGCACAGCTTGCGCCCGCCCAGCCACAGGTCGTTGAGCCATTTGACCTCCGCCGGGGCGCCGCTGGCGGCCTCCACCGCCCGGCGCGCCGCCGCCCCCACCCGGCCGGTGAGGGTGAGCAGGTCGGCCAGGGGGGCCTCCGGCCGCAGCAGCACCGACAGGTAGAGCCCCCCCTCCGCCGAGACGAAGGAGCGGCCGTGGGTGCCCCGGCCGGCGGTCTGCTCCGCCGCGATCACTGCCGTGCCCTCCGGCGCGCCCCCCTCCGCCAGCAGGCGGAGTTGGGTGTTGGTGGAGTCCGTCCGCTCCAGTACGGTCAGCTTTCCGGCAAACAGGCTGCCGGCGGGCAGCAGGGCACGGATCTGTTCTGCGTTCATAGGGAACTCCTCTTCTCGTTTGGTAATAGACCGCCTCGCAGAGCTCGCCGCCGCAGCGGCGAAAACAGTGAAATTCGTTTTCTGCCGCGACATGCGCGTGGCAGAAAACACTTCTCAGGCCGCAAGTGTGCGAGCACAGCGAGTGTCCTGCCCGTCAAAAAACTCCAGGGCGTTTTTTGACGCATAGAAAGGGGCCCGCATTGCGGGCTCCATTATGTACTATTTTGCTTCAAAGGTCAGCCGGTCGTAGAGAGCCACGGTGACGGTGATCTCCCGGGCACCCCGCAGCACCATCAGGTCCACGGTGTCGCCGGGGTCCAGCACGGCAAAGATGCGGGTCAGGTCGTCCACGGTGGAGGCGGTGACGCCGTTGGCGCCGTAGATGAGGTCGTTCTCCCGGAGCAGGCCCTCCGCGGGGGTGCCGGCAGTGACCTCCTTCACCAGCACGCCCTTCACGCCGTTCACCTCCGCGTTATAGCAGGAGATGCCGATGGAGGGCCGGGCGGTCCTGCCCGTGCGGAGGATGCGGTCCAGGTAGGGCTTGGCGTCCGAAATGGGGATGGCCAGGCCCAGGCCCTCCACCACCACCTCGTCATGGATGCCGGTGATCTTGGCGGAGTTGATGCCCACCACCCGGCCCGCGGCGTCCACCAGGGGGCCGCCGGAGTTGCCCGAGTTCAGCGGGGCACTGGTGAGGATGAGCCGGCCGGGGTAGTCCAGCTCAGTCACCCGGTCGGTGACGGAGGAGACGATGCCGTCGGTCATGGTGCCGTAGAGGTAGCCCATGGGGTTGCCGATGGCGTAGACAGAGTCGCCCACCCGCAGCACGTCGGAATCGCCGATCTCCGCCGGGGTGAAGGGGCCGCCCTCCGCCTTGAGCACCGCCAGGTCCAGCTCCTCGTCGTACCCCACCAGGGCGGCGCTGTGGCTGCTCATGTCGCTGAGGAGCACCGCCACCAGGTCCTTCCCGCCCTCGATGACGTGGTAGTTGGTGATGAGATAGCCGGACTCGCTGATGAAAAAGCCGGAGCCCACGCTGTAGCCGTCCTCCGCCTCGGCCTCCACCATGACCATGGAGGGGAGGACCTTCTCATAGATCTCCCGGGCGGTCAGGACCGGCTCCGCGGCAGCGTTCAGCTCCAGCTGCACGCCGGGGTCCGGCTGGGCGCTGGGCAGCTGCGCCGGGGTCCAGTCGCTGTCGCCGTCCTCCCAGGGGAGGGAGGGCAGGCTGGGCCGGGTGTGGTCGGGGTCCGGGCTCTCGCTGGGCTGAAGCTGGTCGGTCCAGCGGGTCACGTAGTCCGCCGCCCGCTGGATGCCCCAGAAGCCCGCCGCGGCGCAGCCGCACAGCACCAGCAGGGCCGCGGCGGCCGCCAGCAGATTCCGCCGCAGACGGCGCTTTTTCTTCGGGGGCTGGGGCGCGGGCTGGGGCGCCGGGGGCTCCGCCCCGGGCCAGCGGTGGGAAAGGTAGTTGTCCATAGGTCGTGTCTCCTCAGGCCCTGGTCAGCGTGAAGGTGAAGCGGGTGACGCCGTCCTCGCTGGTGCAGGTGATGTCTTCCTTGTGGGTGTTCAGGATGGTCTTGACGATATACAGGCCCAGGCCCACGCCGTCCCGGTCCTCGCTGCGGGAGTGATCGGTCTTGTGGAACCGGTCGAAGATGAGGGGCAGCTCCTCCGGCGGGATGGTGCCGCCCTGGTTGCTGATGGAAATGGTGGCCTTGGGCCCCTTGGCGGCGACGCTGATGCCCAGGGTGCCGCCCTGCCGGGAGAACTTGATGGCGTTGTCCAGCAGGTTGTAGCACACCTGGGTGATGGAGTCCGGGTCGCCCCAGACCATCACCGGGTCCTCCGGCAGGTCGGTGGACACCTCCAGTTCCTTGGCGGTGACCTTGCTCTCCAGGCTCACCAGCACCCGCAGGAGGGTCTCGCTGATGTCAAACTGCTGCTGGGCCAGCCGCTCGTCCGACTGGAGGCGGGACAGCTCCAGCATGGAGCGCACCAGCCGGGACAGCCGCCGGGTCTCCGACGAGATGACCTGGAGGTATTCGTTCTCCTTCTCCCGGGGGATGGTGCCGTCCAGAATGCCGTCGGCAAAGCCGGCAATGGTGGTCATGGGGGTCTTTAACTCATGGGAGACGTTGGCGATGAACTCGCTGCGGCGCTGCTCGCTTTTGGAAAGGGAGTCCGCCATGGCGTTGAAGGCGTCGGCCAGTTCGCCGATCTCGTCCTTCCGCTGGCCCACGTCCACCCGGACGTTGAGCTCCCCGTGGCCGAACTGGCGGGCCGCGGCGGCGATCTCCTTCATGGGCTTGGACTGGTGCATACTGGTGACCGAGCTGATCACCGCCGCCACCAGGATGACGGCGCAGGCCGTCAGCAGGAAGATGCCCGACAGGTCCCGCCACATGGCGATGTAGTTGGTGGTGTCCGAGGTGAAGAACACCAGGCCCTGGAGATAGCCGGTGGCCTTCATGATGGGCAGACCCACCACGTAGCGGGACTCGCTGTACAGCCCGCCCAGGGTGGAGCGGCCCTTGAAGGACCCGGCGGCGACGGCCTGCACCACCGCGGCGGGGACCTGCTGCCCCTCGAGATCGTCCAGCTCGCCGGCGCCGGTGGTGGCGAAGAGCACGTCGCCCTCGCCGGTGGTGACCAGGATGTGGGCGTCGGTCAGCTGGGCCACGTTGGTCAGATACTGCTTGAAGTTGGAGGTGTTCCACACCAGCCCGCCGCTCTGGGCCGCGGAGAAGGAGGTGTAGTCCGCGATGTAGCTGGCGTTGCGGCCCAGAGTCTCCTGAGTTTCACGGATGGTGTACTGGTAGCTGAGGGCCACGAAGGACGCCCCCAGCATCAGGAAGGACAGCAGGATCATGCCGGCCATGGTGGCGAACTGTCTGCTGTAGATGCTTTTCACGGATTGACCACCTCGAACTTATAGCCCACGCCCCACACGGTCTTGAGGGACCACTTGTCGCTGACCCCCTCCAGCTTTTCCCGCAGGCGCTTGATGTGCACATCCACCGTGCGGGAGTCGCCGAAGTAGTCGAAGCCCCACACCTCGTCCAGCAGCTGGTTCCGGGTGAACACCCGGTTGGGGGCGGAGGCCAGGTGGAACAGCAGCTCCAGCTCTTTGGGCGGGGTGTCCACCCGCTTGCCGTCCACCAGCAGCTCGTAGGAGTCCAGGTCGATGACCAGCTTGTCGAAGGTCAGGCGCTTGCTCTGCTGCTCCTCCTCGCCGAAGCGGCGGAGCACCGCGTGGATGCGGGCCAGCACCTCCTTCATCTCGAAGGGCTTGGTGATGTAGTCGTCGGCCCCCATTTCCAGGCCGTTGACCTTGTCCTCCAGCTCGCCCTTGGCGGTGAGCATGATGACCGGCACCTTGGAGGTCTCCCGGATCTTACGGCAGACGGCCCAGCCGTCCATGCCGGGGAGCATGATGTCCAGCAGCACCAGGTCGGGCTGGAGCTCCTTGAATTTCTCCAGGCCCACCAGGCCGTCCCCCGCCGTCTGGCAGTCCATGCCCTCCTTCTCCAGATAGAGCCGGAGCAGGTCGGCAATGTTGCGGTCGTCCTCTACAATGAGTACCTTACGGGGCATAAGCGCACACCCTTTCTGTAATATTTCGGCGTAAAAATACGAAACGTATTGAAAACTGCGGCCTTTACCGCACATAGGAGCGGTCCACGTCGATGACGGCCCGGAAGCGGGGGTCGGCGGCGGCCAGGCTGGCGGCCAGCCGCTCCTTCACCTGGTCGGCGGTGAGGGGCACGTCGTAGGGCAGGACCAGGTCGAAGATGAGGTTGGTGAACCGGGGCCCGTCGGTGATGCGGAAGTCGTGGACGGTGATGGCGGGGTCGATCTCCCCGGCCAGGGCCTCCGTGAGGTGGAGCAGCCGCTCCACCTTGGGGTCGTCGGTCTGCACCGGGTCCATGTGGATCACCGCCTCCATGCCGAAGCGGCGCTTCAGCTCCCGCTCGGCGTGGTCGATGACGTCATGGACCTCCATCACGTCGCAGCTGGCGGGGACCTCCGCGTGGACGCTGAGCATCCGGCGGCCGGGGCCGTAGTCGTGGATGACCAGGTCGTGGATGCCCCGGATGGGCGGGAAGGAGAGGATCAGCTCCTCGATGGCCCGGACCTCCTCCGGGTCGGGGGGCTGGCCCAGCAGGGGGTTCAGGGTGTCCCGGGCGGAGGTGAAGCCGGTCTTGACCACGAACAGGGCCACCAGCACGCCCGCCCAGCCGTCCAGCGGCACCCGCAGCAGCTGGGACAGCACCAGCCCCAGCAGCACGGCGGCGGTGGCCGCCGCGTCGGAGCGGGAGTCCGCCGCCGCGGCCCCCAGGGCCTCGGAGCGGATGCGCTTGCCCAGGGCGCCGTTGAACCAGCCCATCCACAGCTTCACCAGAATGGAGGTGATGAGGATGCCGGCGGTGAGGGCGGTGAGGCGGGTGTCCTCCGGGCGGAGGATCTTTTCGATGGAGCTCCTGCCCAGCTCCACCCCCACCACCAGAATGGCCAGCGAGACGATGAGCCCCGCCAGATACTCGATGCGGCCGTGGCCGAAGGGGTGCTCCGCGTCCGCCTTCTGCCCCGCCAGGCGGAAGCCCAGCAGGGTCACCACGGAGGTGGCGGCGTCGGACAGGTTGTTGAAGGCGTCCGCCGTGACGGAGATGGCCCCCGTCAGCAGGCCCGCCGCCAGCTTCCCGGCGAACAGCAGCAGGTTGAGGGCGATGCCCGCCCCGCCGGCCAGCACGCCGTACCGCTGGCGCACCGCCGGGTCGCCGGTCTGCTCATAGTCGCGGACAAAGCGCCGCAGGATGCGCTCCAGCACGGCGGTCATCTCCCCTCAAGGCTCTGCGTGGCAGAGAATTATATTATTATAACGTATTTCGGGGCAAAACGCAACTGCTGAGAAACAGTTGACAGGCCCGCCGCTTTCCCTATAATGAAGGAGAAGCATAAAAGAGCCCCGCGGAGGGCCGCGGGGCGGAGAGGGAACTGGTTTTATGAACAAATTCAAGGCATTTCTCGCCCGGAAGGACATCGTCATCTCCGGCCGGCGCTACGGCATCGACGCCATGGGGGCCATGGCCCAGGGGCTGTTCTGCTCCCTGCTCATCGGCACCATCCTGAACACTCTGGGCACCCAGCTGGGCGTCCCGTTCCTGGTGAGCGTGGGGGGCTTTGCCTCCGCCATGAGCGGCGCGGCCATGGCCGTGGCTATCGGCTGGGCCCTGAAGGCCCCGCCCCTGGTGCTCTTCTCCCTGGCCACGGTGGGGTACGCCGCCAACCTGCTGGGCTCCACCACCCTGGACGGCGGCAAGGGCGCCGGCGGCCCGCTGGCGGTGCTGTTCATCGCCGTCATCGCCGCGGAGCTGGGCAAGGCCGTGTCCAAGGAGACCAGGGTGGACATTCTGGTGACCCCCCTGGTGACAATTCTCTCCGGCGTGGCCCTGTCCTACGCCATCGCCCCCGCCATCGGCACCGCCGCCTCCGCCGTGGGCACCTTCGTCCGCTGGGCCACGGTGCTCCAGCCCTTCTGGATGGGTATTCTGGTCAGCGTGGTCATCGGCGTGGCCCTGACGCTGCCCATCTCCTCCGCCGCCATCTGCGCCGCCATCGGCCTGACGGGCCTGGCGGGGGGCGCCGCCGTGGCGGGCTGCTGCGCCCAGATGGTGGGCTTCGCCGTGCTCTCCTTCCGGGAGAACCGCTGGGGCGGCCTGGTGAGCCAGGGCCTGGGCACCTCCATGCTCCAGATGGGCAACATCGTGAAGAACCCGAAGATCTGGCTGCCCGCCATCGCAACCTCTGCGGTCACCGGCCCCCTGGCCACCTGCGTGTTCCATCTTGAGATGAACGACCCGGCCTCCGCCGTGGCCTCCGGCATGGGCACCTGCGGCATGGTGGGGCCCATCGGCGTGTACGCCGGCTGGGTGAACGACGTGGCCACCGGGGCCAAGGCCGCCGTCACCGCCCTCGACTGGGTGGGGCTGGCCCTCATCTGCTTCGTGCTACCGGCGGTGCTCACGCC
>CAVJBM010000061.1:0-3159 GCA_963647775.1 Anaerovibrio sp. | reverse complement strand
GGACGAAGACCGTACCCCACACAATGCAGGGTTCGGATATGCGTCCAATGGTGGAGCCGAGGGGAGTCGAACCCCTGTCCGAAAACAGATCCACAGGACTTTCTCCGGGTGCAGGCGGTCATTTACATTCCCTTCCCCAGGCGTGGAACGCCACACTCAAGGGGTCAGTAGAGTCATGATGCATGGGCGGGGCAACTCTTACCCGCCTCACGGACGCCACTCATTTCACGCCCGGACCAGCTCGTGGCCCTTCAGGCCCGGACGACCGCGTTAAGCCGCGGCGAGAACTACGTTATCGTCGTTCTTTAATTTATAATTGCCCATTTTAAGGCGGCTGGGCGCCGCCACCCGCTTATCCTGCTTCCCCATCCCCGTCGAAACCATTACGGCCCCATGGAGCGGCCGGCCGGAGGACCGGCCGCGGGAAAACAACTCAGTTTACATCTTTTCGGGTTCCGGGTATTCCACGCCAAAGGTCTCCACGGTGACGGTCTTCATCCGCTGATCGGCCAGGGGCTTGTCGCTGCGGTCCCGCTTGGCGCTGACGATGGTGTCCGCCGCCTCGATGCCCTCGATCACCTTGCCGAAGGCCGCGTAGCTGCCGTCCAGGTGGGGGGCGTCCTCCACCATGATGAAGAACTGGCTGCCGGCGGAGTTGGGCGCCATGGTGCGGGCCATGGACAGCACGCCCCGCTCATGCTTCAGGTCGTTGGGGAAGCGGTTCTGCCGGAACTCGCCCTTGATGGCGTAGCCGGGGCCGCCGATGCCCATGCCGTTGGGGTCGCCGCCCTGGATCATGAAGCCGGGGATCACCCGGTGGAAGATCAGGCCGTTGTAAAAGCCCTTGTTCACCAGAGAGATGAAGTTGTTCACCGTATTGGGGGCCACCTCGGGATAGAGCTCCGCCTTCATGACGTCGCCGTTCTCCATCTCGATGGTCACGATAGGATTCTGTGCCATAGTCGATACACTCCTTTGTTAATAGCGTCCGCGGGACATGCGGTCCATCTCCCGCTTGGCGTCCCGCTGGGCGGCCGCCTCCCGCTTGTCGTACAGCTTTTTGCCCCGGGCCACCGCCAGCTCCACCTTCACCCGGGGGCCGGAGAAGTAGAGGGACAGGGGCACCAGCGCGTAGCCGTCCTGCTGCACCCTGGCCTGGAGCTTCAGGATCTCCCGCTTGTGCAGCAGCAGCCGCCGGGTGCGGCGGGGGTCCTTGTTGAAGATGTTCCCCTGCTCGTAGGGGGAAATGTGCATCCCGTAGAGGAACATCTCCCCGTCCTTCACCGCGCAGAAGGAGTCCTTCAGGTTCACGTTGCCCTTCCGGATGGACTTGACCTCCGTGCCGGACAGCTCGATGCCCGCCTCCAGCTTATCCTCGATGAAATAGTCGTGGAACGCCTTGCGGTTGGCGGCGATCTGCCTGTTTTCAGCCTTTGCCACGGCGGACACCTCCTTCCTCTGGGCTGGTTTTATAGTATAACACAGATTTCTTTGTTCCGCAAGGCCATTGTCCCCATCTTTTTCTCCTCTTTTTCGTCACTTTGTATATTGAAAGATTTTATATTTCGTCTATAATGCCCTTTGTGTGTGAAATTGTAAAGGAGTGGTCCCCTTGACCAGCTTGCTCTCCCTGGGCTTCGCCCTCATCATGGGTCTGCTGATGACCCGCGTGTTCAAGTATCTGCATCTGAACTTCCCCGACGTCACCGCCTTCCTCATCGCCGGCGTGCTGGTGGGGCCCTACTGCCTGGGCCGGCTGGACATCTCCGGCATCGGCTTCCCCACCCAGGCGGACCTGTCCGCCCTCAGCGTCATCTCCGAGGTGGCCCTGGGCTTCATCGCCTTCTCCATCGGCAACGAGTTCCGCCTGAAGCAGCTGAAGGAGAACGGCAAGCAGGCCACGGTCATCGGCATCCTCCAGGCGGTGATCACCACCGCCCTGGTGGACGTGGTGCTCATCGGGCTGCACTTCGTGCTGGGGGAGGAGGTGCTCCCCCTGCCGGCGGCCATCACCCTGGGGGCCATCGCCGCCGCCACCGCCCCGGCGGCCACCCTGATGGTGGTGCGGCAGTACAAGGCCAAGGGCAAGCTGACCGACCTGCTGCTGCCCATCGTGGCCCTGGACGACGCGGTGGGCCTGGTGCTCTTCGCCGTGTCCTTCGGCATCGCCCGGGCCATGGAGAGCGGCGCCATGGACCTGCTGTCCATCCTGCTGGAGCCCCTGCTGGAGATCGTGGCGTCCCTGCTGCTGGGGGCCGTCATGGGCCTGATCCTCACCCCGCTGGAGGCCATGTTCTTCTCCAACTCCAACCGTCTGGCCCTGGCCATCGGCTTCGTGCTGCTGACCATCGCCCTCACGGGGATGGAGCTGCCCGTCGGCGGCATGACCCTGCGCTTTTCCTCCCTGCTGGTGTGCATGATGCTGGGCACGGTGTTCTGCAACCTGTGCCCCCGGTCGGAGGACATCATGAGCCGCTCCGACAAGTGGACGGTGCCCCTGTTCGCGGCCTTCTTCGTGCTCAGCGGCGCGGAGTTGGAGCTCAGCGTGTTCCGCAGCATCGCCGTGGTGGGCATCGGCGTGGCCTACATCGTGGCCCGCTCCGCCGGCAAGTACCTGGGCGCCCGGGGCAGCGCCGCCCTCACCCACTGCGACCACAATGTGAAGAAATATCTGGGCATTACCCTGCTGCCCCAGGCCGGCGTGGCGCTGGGCATGAGCAGCACCGCCATGGCCCTGGGCTCCTACTCCGGCACCCTCATCCGCAACATCGTGCTGTTCGGCGTGCTCATCTACGAGCTGTTCGGGCCCATGCTCACCCGCTGGGCCCTGGGCAGGGCAGGGGACATCCAGCCCCAGGCCTCCCACCAGCAGAGCCACGACCGATTCACCTCCAAGGGCTGAACAGAGCGCCCGCCGCAGCTGCGGCGGGCGCTTTATTTTGGCAGTATAGATGCCGACCGAACCGGGGCCCCACACAGTGGGGCGGCGCAAGTGCGCCGTCACAAGCGTTTTGCGCAGCAAAACCTCAAGGTGAATCGCCTGAAAGGCGAGAGAAGGTGCCCTGGGGCATGGCGCAGGCGGAATTCATTTCCGCCGAGCATGGCCGAGCATGTTCGATCCCCTTGGGGTGGAGCGACCACAGGGAGCGGAACCCAAAA
>CAVJBM010000060.1:0-2636 GCA_963647775.1 Anaerovibrio sp. | reverse complement strand
AGAGCCCGGACGATCTGGGGGATGAAATGCAGTGCCTCCCGCCAGTTCAGGGGAGTGCCCCGCTTCTGCATATACTGCTTCAGGGTCATGCCGTCGATGAGCTCCATGACGATGTAGTCCAGCCCGTCGGAGTGGCACACGTCATAGATGGACACGATGTTGGTGTGGGACAGCATGGCCACCGCCTGGGACTCGTCGTGGAAGCGGCGGAGCAGGTCGGCGTCGCTGGCCAGCTCCGGCTTCAGGATCTTGATGGCCACCAGGCGGTTGAGCCGGTGGCAGCGGGCCTTATACACCACAGCCATGCCGCCGGTGCCGATCCGCTCCAGGATCTCATAGCGGTCATCAAGCATTTTACCTATGTACTGATCCATGGTAAATGTCCTCCTCAGGATAACTGGGCCATTACGACCGTCACATTGTCCGGCGCGCCCTGCTCCACGGCCTTGGCCAGCAGCGCCCGGCAGCCTTCCTCCGGCTGGGGATAGCGGGTGAGCAGGTCGGTCATGGCCGCCCCATCCACCACATTGCTCAGCCCGTCGCTGCACAGCAGGAGCGTGTCGCCCGGCTGGCGGTCGAAACGGTAGAGATCGCTCTCCACGGTGTCGTCAATGCCGACGGCCCGGGTGATGAGATTCTTCTTCGGGTGGGTCCTGGCCTGCTCCGGCGTGATAGAGCCGTTGTTCACCAGGGTCTGGACCACCGAGTGGTCCTGAGTCAGCTGCTTCAGCGCCCCGCCCCGCAGTAAGTAGCACCGGCTGTCGCCTACGTTGACGATGTACACCTCGTGAGAGAGGATAAGGGCCGCCACCAGCGTGGTGCCCATGCCGCGGTACTCCTCGTTGTGGGCCGCCAGGGCGAAGACCTGGCCGTTGGCCGTCCGGCAGGCGGAGCGCAGCAGCTCCTGCTTGCGCTCCCTGTCCGGGGGAAGGCCCTCCCGGCAGGCGTCCTCCAGCGCCGCGGCGAAGGCCTCCACCGCCACCGCGCTGGCCACGTTGCCCGCCAGGGCGCCGCCCATGCCGTCGCACACCACGGCGATGGCCAGCTCGTCATCCAGCACGCGGATGGCGTAGCTGTCCTGATTGTCTCTGCGCACAAGACCGATATCGGTCAATCCGAATAGCTTCACTGCGCATCCTCCCTTCCGGCTTCCTTCATCTGCTTCCTGCGCAGCTGCCCGCAGGAGGCGTCGATATCCCCGCCCAGCTTGCGGCGCACCGTGGCGGTGACGCCGTGGGACTCCAGCCGCTGCTGGAACTGCCGCACACGGCGGCTGGGCTTCAGCGGGGATTCCTCCACATTGTTCAGGGGAATGAGATTCACATGGGCCGGCTGACCCTTCAGCAGCGAGGCCAGCAGGTCCGCCTTCTCGTCGCTGTCGTTGACGCCGTCGATCACGGCGTACTCGTAGGAGATCCGCCGGCCGGTGGTGTCGAAATACCGGCGGCAGGTATCCATCAGCGCCGCCACGCCCACGCTTTTGTTCACCGGCATGAGCCGGGAGCGGGTCTCGTCGTCCGGGGCGTGGAGGGAAACGCTGAGAGTCAATTGTAACCCAAGTGCGGCCAGTTTGTCAATTTTCTTGATGAGCCCGCAGGTGGACACCGAAATATGCCGCATCCCGATGTTCAGCCCCTCCGGGTGATTCACCAGGGTCAGGAAGCGGATCACGTTGTCAAAGTTGTCCATGGGCTCGCCAATGCCCATCATCACGATGTTGGAGATCTCCTGGCCGCTGTCCTTCTGGGTAAAGATCACCTGATCCAGAATTTCGGAGGGGGCAAGGTCACGCACTTTACCCCCCAGCGTGGAGGCGCAGAACACGCAGCCCATATTGCACCCCACCTGGCAGGACACACACACAGTATTCCCATGCTCGTAGCGCATCAAAACGGTCTCGATACAGTTCCCGTCCCCCAGCCGCCAGAGGTATTTGACGGTCCCGTCCAGGGCGGACACCTGCTTGCGCTCCACCGCGGGCACGGTGATGACGCACCGCTCTGCCAGAGTCTGCCGCAGCGCCAGGGGCAGGTTGCTCATCTCGTCAAAGGAGGTCACGCCCCGGTGGAGCCACTGGAACACCTGCTTGGCCCGAAAGGCGGGCTGGCCCAGTTCCTTGAAAAAGGCGCCCATCTCCTCAATGGTCATGGATTTCAGGTCGGTCACCGGCGGTCACTCCTCTCGTGTCAGCCGGGCGGCAAAAAAGCCGTCCGTGCCGTGGATATGGGGCCAGAAGGTCATCATGCCGCCCTCCCCGCCTGAAACGGGCAGGGCCAGCGGCGTCAGGCGGAATTCCGGGTGGGCGGCCAGGAAGTCCTCCACCACGTCCTCGTTCTCCCGGCGCAGCAGGGTGCAGGTGGCGTAGAGCAGTGTGCCGCCGGGGCGCACATAGGCGCAGCAGTTTTCCAGAATGGTCCGCTGGACCTTCGGCAGCCCCGCCAGCGGAGCGGGGTCCTTATAGCGTATGTCCGGCTTCTTGCGGATGATGCCCAGGCCGGAGCATGGCACGTCGCAGAGCACGGCGTTGAACCGCCCTACCCAGTCCTCCCGGCGGAGGGCAGCGCTTTGGAGCATGGGGGCCACGATGTCCAGCCCCAGCCGGTCCCGCCCCGCCTCCAGCAGCTTGATCTTATGGG
>CAVJBM010000059.1:0-3742 GCA_963647775.1 Anaerovibrio sp. | reverse complement strand
GTGTCCGGCACCTGCTTCACACACACAATGATCTTCATTTGCTTTCTGCCTCCTTCTTACTTCAACAGCTGCTTGGCGATGACGACCTTCTGCACCTCGGACGTGCCCTCATAGATGGTGAGGATGCGGGCGTCCCGGTAGATCCGCTCCACGGCGTAATCCTTCATGTAGCCGTAGCCGCCGTGGATCTGGACGGCCTTGGCCGCGATCTCGTTGGCGGTCTCCGCGGCGAAGAATTTGGCCATGGAGGCGTTCATGGAGGCGGGCAGGTTCCGGTCCCGCAGGTCGGCGGCCTTCAGGGTGAGCAGCTTGGCGGCCTCCAGCTTGGTGGCCATCTCCGCCAGGTACCACTGCAGGCCCTGCTTGGCGGCGATGGGCTTGCCGAACTGGGCGCGCTGCTTGGCGTAGTCGATGGCGGCGTCCAGGGCGGCCTGGGCCTCGCCGCAGGCCTGGGCGGCAATGCCCACCCGGCCGCTGTCCAGGCCGCTCATGGCGATGTGGAAGCCCTTGCCCACCCGGCCCAGGATCTGGGACTTGGACACCCGGCAGTTTTCCAGGATCAGCTCCGACACGGCGGCCCCCCGGATGCCCATTTTGTCCTCCAGCTTGCCCAGCTGGAAGCCCGGGGTGTCCCGGTCCACCAGAAATGCGGTCATGCCGCCGTGGGTCTTTTTCTCCCGGTCGGTCAGGGCGATGACGATGGCGTAGTCCCCCTCGGTGGGGCCCAGGTTGCTGATGAAGCACTTGCTGCCGTTGAGGATGTAGTCGTCCCCGTCGGCCACGGCGGAGGTCTGGAGCCCGCCGGCGTCGGAGCCGGCCCCCGGCTCGGTGAGGGCGAAGGCCCCCAGGCGGCCCTCCTTGCAGGTCATGCCCAGGTACTTCTGCTTCTGTTCCTCGGTGCCGTAGTTGACGATGATGCCATTGACCAGCAGCTGCACGGCGAACATCTCGGCGGTGCTGGCGCAGGCGCGGGCCACCTCCGTCACCGCCAGGACCTTCTCCACCTCGCCCATGCCGGCGCCGCCGTAAGCCTTGGGCACGTTCAGCCCCAGCAGGCCCAGGCGGGCCATTTCCCGGGTGATCTCGGAGGGGAATTCGCCGCTGCGGTCCAGCTCCTCCGCCTTGGGCGCGATCTCGTTCTCCGAAAATTCCCGCACCATCTTGAGCAGCATCTCCTGCTCTCTTGTCAGTTCAAACATGGCAAACACTCCTTATGGTCAGATAATGATATTTTGGCGCTTGGCTTGGCGCAGCAGTTCCTCCCGGAAGTCGGGATGGGCGATGGCGATCAGGGCCTTGGCCCGCTGGGACAGGCTCTTCCCGCGCAGCTTGGCCACGCCAAATTCCGTCACGATATAGTCCACGTCGTTTTTGCTGGTGGTGACGATGGCCCCGGGGGTCAGGGCCGCCTTAATGCGGCTGATCTTCCCGCCGGCGGCGGTGGAGGGGAAGGCGATAAAGCTCTTGCCGCCCCTGGACAGCACCGCCCCCCGCACATAGTCCGCCTGCCCGCCGGAGCCGGAGACGTGCCTGGTGCCCACGGACTCCGCGCACACCTGGCCGAAGAAATCCACCTCCAGGGCCCCGTTCACCGAGATGAAATCGGGGTGCCGGGCGATGACGGCGGGGTCATTGACATAGTCCACCGGGAGCATCTGCACCGCCGGGTTGTCGTCGATGTAGTCGTACACCCGCTGGGAGCCGAAGGCCAGCGTGGCCACGGTCTTTCCCCGGTGGATGGGCTTGCGGGCGTTGGTCACTGCGCCGCACTCCACCAGCTCCACCATGCTGTCGGTCAGCAGCTCCGTGTGGATGCCCAGGTCGCGCTTGTCCTTCAGGGCAAAGCCCACGGCCTCCGGAATGGCCCCGATGCCCAGCTGGATGGTGGCGCCGTCGCACACCTCGCCGGCAATATAGCCGCCGATGGTGCGGCTCACTCCGTCGATCTCCGCCGGCGGAAGGATGGGCAGGGGCGCGGCATTCTCGCACAGGGCGGTCACCTGGGAGATGTGCACCATCGGGCCGGAGACCGCCCGGGGCATGTTGGGGTTGACCTCCAGATAGACCCGCCCGGCCTTGGCCAGCAGGGCGGCGCTGTTGGAGGCGGTGGCCCCGGCGGAGAACCAGCCGTGCTCGTCCATGGGGGACACCGTGGCCAGGAAGGCGTCCACCCTGCCGTATTCGGTGAACAGGGCCGGCATGTCGCGGTAGTAGCAGGGCATCACGTCCCCCCGCCCGTCGTTGACCGCGGCCCGCAGGCCGCCGCCGGAAAACCAGGACACCGGCGTAAGCCCCCGGGCGGCCTCCGGCGTCAAGGCGGCCAGCGGCACCAGGTCCAGCATGGTGTGCAGCGTCACGTTATGCACCCGCCCCTCCGCCGCCCGGCGGCCCAGGGCGTTGAGGATCCCCGGCGGGATGGCCGCGGCGATGTCGGCGCAGCAGCTCCACCCGTCCCCGATCTCCGCGGCGATCTCCTCCGGCGTGCGCAGCTTTTCTCGGTACAGCGTTTTCAGTTCCATGATCCTCTCTCCTTTTCGCGGCCGGGCGCCGTCCGGTCATTCTTTCCAGAACGGCAGATCCTTGGGCTCCACCCAGATCAGGCACCGCGCCGTCAGCTGGGACGTGTCGGCGCAGCACGCGGAGCAGCCGCAGATGACATAGATCTCGTCGTGATCCTCCCCCGGCCGGGCCGGCGGGAGGGGCTCGCCCCAGCGCTCCTCCAGGCTCCGCACAAGGGCGGCCCGGTCAAAGCGGGGGTTGCAGCCGCCGCAGTATTTGACGGCCCGCTTCATTTTGCTCCGCTGCCGGCCAGGATGCTGCGGGCCGCGGCCAGCAGGTCAGGGGCCACGGCGCTGTCCAGCTCCACCCGGCGCACCTCCGGCAGCGCGGCCATGAGGGTGCTCTCGATAAAACTTCTGGTGCCCAGGTCGGCGGAGGGGCAGCCGGCGCAGCAGCCCAGCAGCCGGATGGAGACCACGCCGTCCGCGCAGTCGGTCAGCTCCACCTCGCCGCCGTGGCCGCGGAGGACCGGGCGCACCTGTGCGTCAAGGATCTGCTCCACCTGTTCATAAAAAGTCATGCTCTTACGCTCCTTCCAGCCGGCGCGGGCAGCCGGTCAATCGTATTGATAGAAGCCGCGGCCGGCCTTTTTGCCCAGCCAGCCGGCCTTCACATACTGCCGCAGCAGAGGGCAGGGGCGGTACTTGCAGTCGCCGTAGCCCTCGTACAGGGTCTCCATAATGGCCAGGACGGTGTCCAGGCCGATGAAATCTGCCAGCTGCAGGGGGCCCATGGGGTGGTTCATGCCCAGCTTCATCACGGTGTCGATGTCCTCCGGGGTGGCCACGCCCTCGTACAGGCAGTAGATGGCCTCGTTGATCATCATCTGCAGCACCCGGTTGGAGATGAAGCCCGGCACGTCCCGCACCTCCACGGGGGTCTTGTTCAGGTTCAGGGATTCGTTTTTGATGGCCTCGTAGGTCTCGTCAGAGGTGGCCAGGCCCCGGATGATCTCCACCAGCTTCATCACGGGCACCGGGTTCATGAAGTGCATCCCGATCACCTGCTCCGGCCGCTTGGTGTGGGCGGCGATCTCCGTGATGGGCAGGGATGAGGTGTTGGAGGCCAGGATGCAGCTGGGCTTGCAGATCTCGTCCAGATTCTTGAACACCTTGGCCTTGATGTCCATGTTCTCCACGATGGCCTCCACCACCAGGTCGCAGTCGGCGGCGTCGTGCTGGTC
>CAVJBM010000058.1:0-8397 GCA_963647775.1 Anaerovibrio sp. | reverse complement strand
ACTGCGTGCTCTACCGGGTGGGCGGCAAGTACCGGGCGGAGGCTACGGGCCTGTCCTGCTATTACTCCTACAACGGCGACATCAGCGACCTCAACGGCTACATCGGCGTGGGCGCGGGCCTGGCCTTCAAGTATTACTTCTCCTACGGCCTCACCGGAGAGCTGGACGAGGCCGGCATGGAGTACATCTCCGACCTGGACCTCTCCGCCCTGCCCCAGGTAAAGACCCTGGCCACCGAGGGCTGGGACGGCATGGCCCTGGACGTGGACGACGAGGGGACCGCCTATCTGACCCTGGGCCCCGACGCCAAGAACGTGCTGGCCTCCATCGGCTTCACCCTCTACTGGGTGGACGAGGAGAGCGGCATGATGATGCGCCTGGGCACCGACAACGACATGACCGCGGACTGGGAGAACGGCGTGTTCTTCGACAACTTCCGGGGCGTGTGGGGCAGCATCGACGGCGAACTGGTGTACATGGAGCTCAGCTATGAGGGGGCGGACTACAATCTGTACTCCGTGCCCGTGCTCCTCAACGGCGACGCCTGCTACCTCCAGGTGGTGTACGATTTCACCGCCGAGGAGTGGACCATCCTGGGCGCCCGGGAGGGCATCGGCGAGAGCGGCATGGCCGACAAGGAGCTGCGGCTGCTCCAGGTGGGCGATCAGCTGACCCTGATCTGCTATGTGACCTCCTTCAGCGAGGATGAGGACTTCGAGGCCTATCCCGCGGCGGAGCTCACTGTGACGGCGGATACCGCCTTCGGCGAGACCGCCCTGCCCGACGGCACCTTTGCCATGATCTTCGAGATGACCGACGCCATGGGCGGCACCGCCCAGTCCGGCACGGTGTTCTTCGACTGCGTGGACGGCGAGATCTACACCAGCGTGTAATAAATCAGGGAGGAATAGTTCACATGAGCGGAAAGAACAGCAGCAACAAGAACAATATGAAGCAGGCCATGTACGAGATGTTCGGCGTGGGCGGCGGGGCCGAGGGGAAGGAAGCCCCCGCCAAGGCCCCCGAGAGCGCAAAGCCGGAGACGGCCGCCGCGCCGGCCCCGGCTCCCGCCCGGGCGGTGGCCAGCTATCTGGGCCCCGGCACGGTGCTGGAGGGCACCCTGCGCTCCTCCGGCGACGTGGAGATCGCCGGCAGCTTCAAGGGCGATATCGTCACCGAGGGCACCGTGCGCCTGTGCTCCAACATCGAGAGCAACGTCACCGCCGAGTGCGTGGAACTGGCGGGCTGCTCCCTGACGGGGGACGTGGTGGCCAAGGGCACCGTCACCGTCAGCGAGGGGGCCAAGATCCGCGGCAGCGTCACCGCCGGGGAGCTGCTGTGCGCCGGGGAGATCACCGGCGACCTGAACGTCAGCGGCAACACCGCCCTGGAGCAGCGCGCCCGGGTGGACGGCAAGGTGCAGACCGGCACCATTTCCGTGGTCCGCGGGGCTGTGATCCGCGGCGCGGTGGAGATGAAGGGCACCGCGGAGAGCCCGGCGAAATAACAGGAGAACGGCGGCCGGGGCCCCCGCCCGGCAAAGGAGACGGAACATGAGGGAAACAGAAGAGAGAACAGAGACCGGCGGCTCCGGAGCGGAGCGGAAGGAGCGGTACCTGGGCAGCGTGCTCTTTTTCAAGCACGTGCTGCTGGCGGCGGTGATCGTGCTGATCGCCGTGCCTACGGTGCTGGCCCTGTGCCTGCACTCCAGCCTGCGGGGCGAGCGGGCCCGGACGGACCTGCTGGCGGAGCAGCTGGCCGCGTCGGAGGCGGCGCGGGAGCAGCTGGCGTCCCAGCCCCCCGCGGCCGACCCCGCCGGGACGGAGCCCAAGGGAGAGGACCCCGACGGCCAGAGCATGGCCGCCCCCATCGGCGAGGCGCCGGAGTACACCAAGCTGTACCCCGACCTGTACGTGGACCAGGTGGACTACGGATCGGAGGACATCGAGAACAGCGCCTACCTGACCTTTGACGACGGCCCCTCCGCCCGGACGGACGAGATCCTGGCCATTCTGGACAAGTATAACATCAAGGCCACCTTCTTCGTGGTGGGCACCACCACGGAGGAGGGGCTCCAGCGGATGCGGAACATCGTGGAGGCGGGGCACACCATCGCCATCCACAGCTACACCCACAACTATCAGCAGATCTATTCCTCGGTGGAGGCCTATCTGGACGACTTCTACCAGATGTATACCCAGATCGTGGAGGCCACGGGGGTGAAGCCCCAGATCTTCCGCTTCCCCGGCGGCAGCATCAACAGCTACAACGGCACGGTGTACATGGACATCATCGCGGAGATGACCCGCCGGGGCTTCGTGTACTTCGACTGGAACGCTGCCAACGGGGACGCGGCCAGCCGGCAGATCCTGCCGGCCAGCACCCTGGCGGAAAACGCCCTGTCCAGCGTGGGCGTCCGGCGGCGGGCGGTGATTCTGATGCACGACAGCACCAGCAAGACCACCACCGTGGAGGCGCTGGAGACCATCATCAAGGGCTATCTGGAGGGGGGCTACACCTTCCTGCCGCTGACGGCGGAGACCAAGCCCGTGATCTTCGGATATCGGAACTGAGCGAACTTTGAAGGAGGGAATGTACGGTGAAAAAACGGATCCTGAGCATCCTGCTGGCCCTGTGCATGGCGGCGTCCCTGCTGCCGGGGGCGGCTTTTGCCGCCGGCGAGATCACGGCCATCGCCAACTGCAAGCTCACCCTGGACGATGACCGGATGCCCACCCTGACCCCATCGGTCAGCGACACGGCCAAGTATGAGGTGGCCTCCATCGTGTATGACACGCCGGGCCCCGTGGCGATCAACACCTGGGCCAAGGCCACCGTGACCTACAAGGTGAAGGAGGGCGGCGTCTTTGCCGACGATCTGAAGGCCCGGGACCGGGGGGACTGCGGCGCGGTGCTGCTGCGCAGCGACAGCTCCACCGCGGTGGTGCAGTACTACGCCTGGGTCAAGGACCCCGGCACCGCCACCCAGGAGATGAAGGACTACGCCAAGGCCCATGGGACCGACACGGCCCACAGCCGCACCTACGTGGCTGTGGGCCGGCGGTTCGACCCCATTGCCGACCAGCACCCGGACACCACGGGCTATCACACCGCCCGGGCCTACAAGTATCCCGTCGTGTCCCGGACTTACGCGGTGGGGGACCTGCCGGAGGGCGAGATCAAGATCTACAATCTCCATGCCGAGCAGCTGTTCTCCTCTGGTGTGGAGGGGCAGTGGTACCTGGTGTGCTACGGCGGGAACAAGCTGGGCTTCGTCCCGGCGGAGTGCATCACCCTCGCGGATGAGGGCGGCGGCTCCGGCAGCGGCAGCTCCGACAGCTACTGGGCCGGCGCACCCGGCGTGTGGAAGACCAGCCCCTACGTCTTTGCGGGCGGCACCGGCACCCGGGAGGACCCCTATCTCATCGCCACCGCGGAGCAGCTGAACGCCGTCCGCCAGGGCCTTGACAAGCACTACAAGCTGGTGGCCGACATCGACCTGTCCAACTGGGGCAACTGGACCCCCATCGGCGGCAACCCGGCCTATGAGTACGCCAACGACAACGCCCGGGACTGCGGCAGGTTCACCGGCACCCTGGACGGCAACGGCCACGTGATCTCCGGCATGACCATCGTGGACCACCGGGACACCCTGTATCGGGAGAGCCACGGCGTGCGGCGGTGCTACGGCCTGTTCAACAACGTGTGGAACGACGACTTCCGCATCGAGCCCGACCCCAACGTCATGTACGAGAACGAGGAATACAATAACATCTGGGATCTGGGCCTTGTGGACTACACCATCGACCTGCGGTACGACAGCATGGAGGAGGACGTATTTCTGTACGTGGGGGCCCTGGCGGCCTTTGCGGCCAACTCCCGCATCTCCAACTGCTACGCCTCCGGCGGGGCCATCCGGGTACAGACCGGCGGGGCCCATCCGGAGATCTTCATCGGCGGCCTGGTGTGCAGCCTGGGCAACTCCGCCATGGTGGACTGCTACAACGCCTCCCCCATCACCTATAACAGCAGCGACGCCGGGTCGAAGATCCAGCACTCGGTGCAGGTGGGCGGCCTGGTGTGGAGTTTGACCTACTGCTGGGTCCAGCGGTGCTTCAACACCGGGGACATCACCGTGGCCTACTCCGGGGATATGCTGAGCTACTCCACGGCCTGCGGCATCGTCTACTATGTGGAGGTGGGCGAGATCCCCGGCGTCTACCACACCACGGTGGAGGTGTCCACCTACCTCAAGGACTGCTACAACACCGGCGCACTGACGGCCAACGGCACCTTCGGCCTCATGGGCTATGCCAAGACCGACGTCTATATGGACAACTGCTACAGCGTGGGCAAGATGAAGGTGGATCCCATGGCCGGAGCGGGAAAGACCGAAAAGTCCGCCAACGACATCGCCTCCTACAGCGAGGGCTATTACGAGCTCAAGGGCAACCGCACCAACAACGGGGTGAACGCCGTGTCCGGCGGCGCCTGGCAGTACTCCGCCAAGCTGAAGCGCATGGTGCTCAAGTCCCACCCGGAGGACACCCTGGACCTCACCCAGCAGGGGGCGGTCACCGTGGGCGGCTTCAACGACGTGAAGGCCAACAGCTACTATGCCGACCCCGTGCTGTGGGCGGTGAAGAACGGCGTCACCAACGGCACCGGCGCCAACGCCTTCAGCCCCGAGGCCCCGTGCAGCCGGGGCCAGATCCTCACGTTCCTGTGGCGCTCCCTGGGCGAGCCGGAGCCCACCATTTCCAACCCCTTTACCGACGTGCCCAGCACAAAGTTCTACTACAAGGCCGCCCTCTGGGCCTATGAGACGGGGATGTTCACCGGCACCACCTTTGCCGAGTCCACCCCCTGCACCCGCGGGGAGGCGGTGTATTACCTCTGGAAGGCCATCGGCGGCGGCAAGGATAACTACGATCCCGTCACCAGCTTTACCGACGTGCCCGTGGGCAGCACCTACTCCATGGCGGTGTCCTGGGCCAGGTACAGCGGCGTGACCAACGGCGTCAGCTCCACGCTCTTCGGCCTTACCGGCACCTGCAGCCGGGGGCAGATCGTCACCTTCCTGTGGCGGGCCCAGCAGTACCTCGGCCTGCTGGAGGATTTTGACTGACCGCGGCAAAACGGCAATCAGAAAAGGGAGGAAAACACATGAAAAAACGGATCCTGTCATTGGTGCTGTGCGCGCTGATGACCCTGTCCCTGCTGCCCATGCGGGCCAGGGCGGCCAGCGAGACTCTGTTCGACCGCTATATCCCCGTCAACCAGGTGTATGCCGCCAGTGTCAGCCCCTACAGCCTGGCGCGGGACGATGACGCGTCCTTCCAGTACAGCTACACCGTCAAGCTGGGCACCCGGTTCGCCTACGAGGGGATGAACTTCCTCTCCCAGCCGCTGAAGCGGCCCGACCTGCAGGGATACTTCTTCAAGCTGACCTACAAGGGCACCTTCGGCTCCCTGGACAAGAGCGACATGATGTACGCCTTCAACCTCAAGGAGAACGACTATCTGCTGGCCATGGAGGACCCCTCCGCCCAGAGCTACGCCTATTACAAGACCCGCCTGACCCCCGACACGGTGGTCTTTTCCATCGACCTCTGCGACAGCAGTAAAAAGGTGTACAAGACCCTCTGCTCCTACGCCGCCATCCTGGCGGTGGGCCCGGAGGAGGAGTTCGTGGCCTGCAATATGGTGGGCGGCACGACCACCGCCTTCTACTTCTCCACCCTGGACAACATCTTCAAGTCCACCGACGATATCGACGCCTATTCCTCCACCCGGGTGACCGGCTTCAAGCCCGTGGACGTCTGGGTCACCGATAAAAGCGAGGCGGAGGGCCTCATCGGCTCCACCGCCGGCGGATCGACGGAGCCGGCCTACGAGTTCATCCAGTACCCCGCGCTCACCGGCGCCAAGCAGTACATGACCAACGTGATCCTCAGCGAGAACGAGTTCATCTCCCCGGACAACACCTACTATCAGGTGGGCCACAACACCGGCGACATCGATCCCGTGGTGAAGAACAAGATCGAGAACGTGGTGGATTACTCCCAGTACGGCCAGGCGCTGGAGCCGGGCACCACCCGCCGGAGCGTCCTGACGGCGGACGGCACCCTCTACGGCGTGTCCACCGACTTCAAGAAGGAGATCCTGGCCACCGGCGTCAAGCAGGCGGGCAAGGCCCACTACCTGACCAACAAGGGCGAGGTGAAGGAGATCACCACCGGCAAGACCATCGCCACCGGCTGCCAGTCCTTTGCCGAGCACCGCTACGCCACCGTCATCGGCATCCTGAAAAACGACGGCAGCGCCTGGCTGGGCTACACCTATCTGGCGGCGGAGAGCGCCTACGCCAAGGGCCTCAGCAAGGTGATGGACAAGGCGAAGGCCGTGGTGGCCGGCGGCGTGTGCAGCGAGGACAACAAGTTCTACCGCTGGAAGGAAGAGGTCATCCCCATGGGCTATGACGAGGCCGCCTGGTCCCGGGGCGAGTTCATCCAGTACAACGACTATCAGCTGTCCCTGGAGCTGCTGACGGACAACGCCGTGCGCGTGTTCCCCGAGGAGTACTTCACTGCCGAGAAGTCCACCGCCGAGGAGGCCATGACCGGCTTCGTCATCAACGGCAGCGGCGAGATGTGGGCCTTCGGCCTGCAAAATACCTTCGAGATGGGCGAGATCGGGCTGATCCAGCACATCTTCCCCATCTACAAGAGCAAGCGGCCCACCTGGGTGGACAACGGCAACTTTGTGGGCCTGCTGCCGGAGACCAAACGCCTGCCCTACGCCATGGTGGCCAACCACTGCTCCAACAACCGGCCGGTGATCGGTGAGCTGGGGGTGGACTACCTCTCCGACGTCCCCGGCGGCTACAAGGCCCTGGACGGCTACACCTACGCCTTCGACAACGACGCGGACGACGGCACCTCCGAGCGGAAGTTCAAGATGGTGCCCACCACCTTCCACTACCTCAACGACGGCAGCGAGATCTTCAAGGCGCTGAACACCACCACCAACCCCATCTCCTCCCTCTATCTGCTGCCCAACGTGGCCAGAAGCTCCTATGATACGGACAACGTCCACGGCAGCACCGTCCTGCTGGAGCGCACCGACGGCTCCATGTGGATGACCCAGATCTATCCCAAGGCCTCCGGCTCCGTCACCGTGGCCAAGCTGGGCGGCTGGGAGTGCTCCAACGCCATCCAGATCACCCCGGCCACCACGAAGATGGCGGACAACACGGACTATGTGGACCTGGTGAGCCGCGAGGTGCTGAACGACCTGTTCGACCTGGGCGACAACATCTATCCCGAGGACCCCCTGGGCGCCCCCTATCTGGAGTCCGACTACTACGTCCAGGTCCGGGCCGGCGAGGCCGACCAGCTGCACCGCCAGGGCGACCCCTTCCTGCTGCTGGTGACCCGGTCCGAATGCCCCTACTCCAAGACGATGCAGCAACCCATCAAGGAGGCCATCGAGCAGGACCAGGTGCCCATCTACGGCTGCGTGGACGACACCTCCGCCATCCAGTTCATCTGGGACTACACCGATGCCAACTCCGTCGCCACCCCCTATTTCGCCCTGGTGACCGGCACGGGCAAGGTGCAGCTGTTCACCGGCGTCCGTGACAAGACCAGGCTGTACCAGGTGCTGGAGCAGGCCAAGGCCGCCAACGTCAGCAACAGCAAGGCCACCGCGTCCGACCCCTTTGCGGACGCCGCCTACCCCTCCGGCCTGATCTCCGTCAGCCGCCAGGAGTGGGACGTGCTGCGCTACACCAACCGGGAGCGCTTCAAGGAGGGGTTGACCATGCTGGCCATGCCCGCCGTCCTCCAGACCGCCTGCAACACCCGCGAGAACGAACTGGTGACCCTGTTCTCCCACACCCGCCCCAACGGGCAGGGCCCCCAGACCGCCATTGAGAGCTCCTTCCTGAACAGCCGCAATTGGTGGGCCGAAAACATCGCCGGCGGGCAGCGCAACGCGGCCCAGGTGGTGAACGAGTGGATGAACTCCCCCGGCCACCGGGCGAATATTCTGACGGCGGGCGTCCACTACATGGGCGTGGGCTTCATCAACAGCAGCCCGACCTATTGGGTGCAGCTGTTCGCGAACACCGCCGGCTTCACCTCCGCGACCACCAGCGCGGGCACCATGACCTTCAAGAGCGAGGAGGAAATGCAGAAGGCGTACCTTATCTGCAAGGATAAGGACGGCATCACCTCCTATCTGCCCATCGACGTCAACTACATGACGAAGGACGGCAATACCTACACGATGAAGCTCCAGGGCCTGACCGTCACTCTGAAGGTGGGCTCCGACATCCACTTCACCGACGTGGACAGCCGGGCGGCGTGGGCCAAGAACGCCATCTACGCCTCC
>CAVJBM010000057.1:0-4759 GCA_963647775.1 Anaerovibrio sp. | reverse complement strand
TTGACGAAGATGGGGCAGCCGGTAAAGATGATGGCGAGGATGGCCACAAGGATCGTCAGGATGAAGGCAAAGACCATGGCGTTGGGGGTCCAGCGGTCAAAGAACCGCATAAACCCGTCGCCGAAGGATTTCTTGGCGGGCTGATTGTTCTCAGTATTTTTCATCGTAATGTTTGTCTCCTCTTCTCAAAGATTTCATTCTTACGGGGGAGAGGCCGGCCGGTTGACCGGCCCATGCGATTTGTCAGGTATAGCTTCTGGGTGCGCCGAGGCCCATCATCTCGCGGGCCTGCGCGGGGGTGGCCACCGGACGGCCGATCTCTCTGGCGATGCGGACGGCCCGCTCCACCATCTCGGCGTTGTCCTTCAGCAGGCGGCCCTTGCTGTAGAAGCAGTTGTCCTCCAGCCCCACGCGGACGTTGTGGCCCAGCAGCAGGCCGGCGGTGATCATGGGGATCTGGGGCGCGCCGATGCCGATGATGTTCAGCATGGCGTCGCGGGGCAGCAGCTGAGACGCCTCGATCAGCGACGTGACGGAGGGCATCAGGCCGTTGCCGCCAAAGAGGATGGACACCCAGTGGGGACCGGGCACCTCTTTGAGTTGGAGCACCCGGCGCAGCATCTTGATGCCGTACAGGCCAAACAGCTCGTACTCGGGCTTGATGCCATACTCCTCCATGGCGTTGAGCATTTCAACGGCGTCCTCGGGCTGCATGACATAGTGGTGCTGGCGCAACTCGTCCTCGTCCCGGCCGGTGAGGGGGGGCAGGCGCTTTTTGTGCACGACCTTGGCATAGTCCAGCATCAGGTCCACGGAGGCCACCTCGGGCCGGGCGGGCAGGCAGGCCCGCATGGGGGGCGTGAAGACCCCGTCGGGGGATACCATTTTGCCGCCCATGGCGGTGTTATTGATGATCAGATCAGGGCAGCGCTCGCGGATGCGGCGGTTGATCTCCATATAGAGCTCCGGATCGGAGGAGACCTCCCCCAGCTGGTCCGGCTGGCGGGCGTGGATATGCACCATGGACGCGCCGGCGTTATAGGCGTCTACGGCCTGCTGCACCTGCTCGTCCACGGTCTCGGGCAGGTTGGGATTGACCTCCTTGCCCTGAAAGCTGCCGGTGATGGCACAGGTGATGATGGCGGGGGCAAAGCCCTCCAGTCCGCCCTTGTACACCTTCTCCACATAGCTGAGAGTGTCGCGGTAGTCGTTGAGTAAGTAGCCAGTCATTTTTACAGTCTCCTTTCTTTCGTTGCTTACAGTTCAGGGAGCGGAAAGCGCTTCAGATTCTCCTTGCAGAACTCGGCTCTGCCGTTCTCGATGTCCTTGACGATGGAAACGATCGCGTCATTAAAGGGGGTGTCGATCCCATAGCGGTCCCCTTCGCTGGTGACGAAGCCGTTGATCATGTCGATCTCCGTGCGCCGCTTCCCACGCTTCAGATCCATCAGCATACTTGCGATCCCGGTCTTGTTGTCCCCGGGGATGATCGTGGTGATCATCTCCATAAAATGCGTTAGACCCTCTTCAGAATCGAAATCGCAGATGTCTGCGGGATCCTCCCCGTGGAAGGGCGGCATCTTCACGCCGGCGGCCTTGCATACCCTGCCGCACTCCCGGGCCACAAAGGCAGAGTAGCGGTCAAAGGGGCTCTCCCGCAGGGCCTCGTAAAAGGTGATGCCCAGCGCGGTGGACATGCCGCTGATGGTGCTGTTCACCATCAGCTTGAACCACCTGGCCCCCATGAGATTGTCGGTGATCAGCGTATTGCCCATGCACCCGAGGACCTCGGCTACGGTCCGGATGCGCGGGGTGATGCTGCCGTCCACCTCACCGATCTCAAACAGCGGGTAGGCGGGGTCGTCGATCACCGTATTGAGCACAGAGACCCCCGGGCCCGCCAGACCGGCAGACCACATCATGATGCCGCCTACGGTCCGCTCCGGGCCGAAGAACTCCCCCACAGAGGGCTCGGGCACCCCGTTCTGCAGGGTACACACAGTGCTGCCGCTGTGGAGATGGGGCTTCAGCCTTTCGGCCGCGTCCTGATTGACAGTCTGCTTGGTCATCAGAAACACCAGATCGTAGGTGCCCTCCATGTTCTCCGGCAGCACCGCATGGACCGGGATGACTGTCTTCAGGGTACCGGTGATGCAGGCGCCTTCCCGGGCCATCATGTCCACATGCCGGGGGTCTGCGTCCACCAGAGTCACGTCTAATCCGCTCCGGGTCAGCAGTGCGCCCAGCACCATTCCCATGGAACCTGCGCCGTAAACGGCGATCTTCATAGCGTGTCGTCTCCTTTTTCCTCTCGAAAATTCGGCCTTGCCGTATTCACCGCAGGATCATCAGATCAGCATGAGCTTTCTTGCTTCCGCTTCCAGATCCTTGCGAAAATCAGGATGCGCGATGGCAATGAGGGCGTGTACCCGCTCGCGGACGGTCCGGCCGCGCAGCTGGGCAATGCCATATTCCGTCACCACATAGTCCACCAGATTACGGGAAATGGACACCACCGCCCCCGGCGTCAGCTGGGTCTTGATCTTGGACACCGTGCCGTGCTTCGCCGTAGAGGGGAAGGCCAGGATCCCGCGCCCGCCCTTGGAGTGCATCGCGCCGTAGGCGTAGTCTGTGGCGCCGCCCGTACCGGAGAACTGCATGGAGCCGATGCTCTCGCTGCACGCCTGACCGGTCAGGTCCATCTCCAGCGTGGTGTTGACGGACACCATATTGTCATTCCGGGCGATCACCGCGGGGTCGTTGCCGTAGCTGGCCCGCACCATATAAGTCCGCGGGTCCTGAGCCAGTGTATCGTACAGCGCCTGATCGCCCAGCGCGAACACGCCCACATGGCGGCCCTTGTTGAAGTTTTTCCGCTCTCCGGTGATCACGCCGGCCCGGATCAGCTCCCCCATCGCGGAGGTAAACATCTCCGTGTGCAGGCCGAGGTCCCGCTTGTCCCGCAGGGCCTCCGCCACTGCGTTGGGCATGGCCCCGATACCCAGCTGGATGCAGTCCCCGTCATGGATGAGGGAGGCCACATACTCGCCGATGGTCCGCTCCACCGGCCCGATCTCCGGCGAAGGAATGGTGCAGATGGGATAGTCCACCTCCACCACATAGTCCGCCCGCTCGATGGACACGTCCACCATGCCGTGGGTTCTGGGCAGGTTCGGATCGACCTCGAAGATCACCGTCTTCGCCTGCTCCATGGCCTCCATCTCGAACATGAGGCAGAGAGGGATCTGCACCTGACCGTGCCCATCCATGGGCGTCACCGCGCAGACAAACACGTCCGGGGGGCACGCCTCCATCCGTCGGATGAGCGCGTCGTGCAGGTTCCCGGGGCAGTAGGTGGAGTTCCCCACCTTGGCTCCCGCCCGCAGCCCTGCACCGAACATGATGCCGCCGCTGGTGATATGTCCATGCATGGCCGGGTCCGTCTGGAAGGGGAAGGACCCCTCCAGACCGGAGAACACCGTCACATCCTCTACCCGGGGGGCGATGGTGTGCAGGGCGTTCAGGGTGGCGTTGGGCGCGCTGGCCGCGGCCCCCAGCACCACGAAGTCCCCCGACTTGATCACGGCGAGGCACTGCTCCAGCGTGCGCTGTTTCTCCTTGTATATCGTTTGATAATCCATTTGTCGTCCGGACCGGTCTCTCCCAGCCTGTCTCCGCCCCGCCTGCGCATGCGGTGCGGCTGCCTTTTCCGGCCCGGCCTCCTTTTGTCTCAGTTTGCAGCTGCGTCTTTATGTATAAGCAAGCGGCGTGCCAACTGCTTTATTTGGCTATTTTAGCGGTTCGCAACAGAAAACGTAGCAAATATTCCACATTCGTTCTGTGGAATATTTGCTACGTCGAATTTTTTCTACACTCAAATTTCTTCCCCTGCGGTGCCGGCCTCCGCGGCCCGCAGCTTCTTGTAGATCAGGGTGCGATCCACCTCCAGCAGTCTGGCCGCCATGGTCACGTTCCCGTTGCAGTGCTGAATGGCCTGCTGGATATACCGGGTCTCGAAGGCCGCCCGCGCCGCCTTCAGGGAATTCACCGACTGCTGCCCCTCCCCGGCAGAGATCCTCTGGCGGTCCTCCGCCCCGGCGCCGGGCAGGATCTCCGGCATCGGCCGCTCAAAGCCGTCGGTCACCACCATCCGCTCCACCACATTGCGCAGCTCCCGGATGTTCCCCGGCCAGCCATACTGCAGGAACTGGTCCAGCTGCCGCTGGCTCAGGGTCACCTGCTTTTTGTACTTCTGGTTGTAGGTGTTTACAAAATGCTGCGCCAGCGGCACGATGTCTTCCTTGCGCTCCCGCAGGGGCGGCAGCTTGACCGGGATCACGTTCAGCCGGTAATACAGGTCCTCCCGGAAGCTCCCATTGCGGACCATCTGGTACAGGTCCCGGTTGGTGGCGCAGATCACCCGCACATCCACCTTGATGTTCTGGGTGCTCCCCACCCGGCGGATCTCCCCTTCCTCCAGAAATCGGAGCAGCTTGGGCTGAAGGGCTTTCGGCACCTCGCCGATCTCATCCAGAAACAGGGTCCCCCCGCTGGCTACCTCGATCAGCCCGGTGTGTCCCTTCGCGTTGGCCCCGGTAAAGGCCCCCTTTTCATAGCCGAACAGCTCTGACTCGATGAGGTTTTCCGGGATGGAGCCGCAGTTCACCGGCACGAACAGCCTGTCCCGCCGCTGGCTGTAATGGTAGAGATATTTGGCCATGACCTCCTTGCCGGTGCCGGTCTCGCCGGTGATGAGCAC
>CAVJBM010000056.1:0-5090 GCA_963647775.1 Anaerovibrio sp. | reverse complement strand
ATTATCCATTGTCAATTATCCATTTTGAAGAGGATTGATCATTTCCATGCCCAAAAAGAAAAAAACCGACTCCGCCGGGCCCCAGGTGGACGCCTCCAACGTGATGGGCCTGCGCTCCCAGGTGCTGGAGCAGTCCATCACCGACACGCTGGAGCTCAACTACATGCCCTACGCCATGAGCGTCATCGTCTCCCGGGCCATCCCGGAGATCGACGGCTTCAAGCCCTCCCACCGGAAGCTGCTGTACACCATGTACCAGATGCACCTGCTGGGGGGCGCCCGCACCAAGTCCGCCAACATCGTGGGCGCCACCATGAAGCTGAACCCCCACGGCGACGCCGCCATTTACGACACCATGGTCCGCCTCTCCCGGGGCTACGGCGCCCTGCTGCACCCCTTTGTGGACTCCAAGGGCAACTTCGGCAAGGTCTACTCCCGGGACATGGCCTGGGCTGCCAGCCGGTACACCGAGGCCCGGCTGGACCCCATCTGCCAGGAGCTGTTCCGGGACATCGATCAGGACGCGGTGGACTTCGTGCCCAACTACGACGGCAAGCTGACCGAGCCCACCCTGCTGCCCACCACCTTCCCCAACGTGCTGGTGGCCGCCAACCAGGGCATCGCCGTGGGCATGGCCTCCAACCTGTGCGGCTTCAACCTGGGCGAGGTGTGCGACGCCGCCATCCTCCGCATGGACAGCCCGGAGGCCGACCTGATGGCCGTGCTGAAGGCCCCGGACTTCCCCACCGGCGGCCAGCTGCTGTACGACCCCGCCGCCCTGGCGGACATCTACCGCACCGGCCGGGGCAGCGTGAAGCTGCGCTGCAAGTGGCGCTATGTGAAGGAAGAGAACCTCATCGAGGTCTATGAGATCCCCTACACCACCACCTCCGAGGCCATTCTGGACAAGGTGGCCGAGCTCATCAAGGCGGGCAAGCTGAAGGAGATCTCCGACATGCGGGACGAGACCGACCTGTCCGGCCTGAAGCTGGCCATCGACCTGAAGCGGGGCACCGACCCGGACAAGCTGATGGCCCGCCTGTATCAGCTGACCCCATTGCAGGACTCCTTCGCCTGCAACTTCAACATTCTCATCGCCGGGATGCCCCGGGTCATGGGCGTGGGGGAGATTTTGGACGAGTGGATCGCCTGGCGCATGGACGGCGTGCGCCGGCGCACATACTATATCTGCAAGAAAAAGGAAGATAAGCTGCACCTGCTGAAGGGCCTGAAGCGCATCCTGCTGGACATCGACAAGGCCATCCGCATCATCCGGGAGACCGAGGCGGACGCCGAGGTGGTGCCCAACCTGATGATCGGCTTCGGCATCGACCAGATCCAGGCGGAGTACGTGGCGGAGATCAAGCTGCGCAGCCTCAACAAGGAGTATATCCTCAAGCGGGTGGCGGAGGTGGACTCCCTCACGGAGGAGATCGCCGACCTGCGGGACATCATCAACTCCCCCAGGCGCATCCAGGGCATCATCAAGGACGAGCTGGAGAACGTGAAGAAGAAGTACGACCAGCCCCGCCGCACCGAGATCGTCTACGATTACGAGCCCGCGGCCCAGTCCTCCGGCCCCGCCGCGGAGGAGGCGCCCGACTACCCGGTGAATGTGTTCATCTCCCGGGAGGGCTACTTCAAGAAGATCACCCCCCAGTCCCTGCGCATGAGCGGGGAGCAGAAGTACAAGGAGGGGGACGCCCCCTTCCTCCAGTGGGAGGGCTCCAACCGGGACGAGCTGCTGGTGTTCACCGACCGGCAGCAGTGCTACAAGGCCCGGCTGGCCGACTTCGACGACAGCAAGGCCAGCCTGCTGGGGGACTATCTCCCCGCCAAGCTGGGCATGGACCCGGAGGAGAAATTCCTGTGGGCCTGCTGCCCCGGGGATTACTCCGCCCACCTGCTGTTTTTCTTCGCCAACGGCAAGGCCGCCCGGGTGGAGCTGTCCGCCTACCAGACCCAGACCCGGCGCAAGCGTCTCACCGGCGCGTACTCCGACAAGTCCCCCCTGGTGTGCGCCATGCTGCTCACGGAGGACACGGAGATGGCCGTCTGCTCCACCGAGGGGCGCTGCATGATCTTCCACACCGCTTCCCTCACCCCCAAGACCACCCGGAACACCCAGGGGGTCAACGTGATGACCCTCAAGCCCCGGTATCAGGTGGAGTGGGCCAAGCCCCTCTCCGCCACCTCCATCGTGGACCCCGCCCGCTACCGGGCCCGCTCCCTGCCCATCGCCGGCGCCCTGCTGCGGGAGGCCGACCGGGGCGAGACTCAGATGACGCTGCTCTAATTTCTCGGAAAGGGGACCTTGTCAGGCTATGAAAGCCGGTATTTCCTCCAGGCTGCGGGCCTATCTGCTCATCACCCTGGCCTGCGCCTTCTACGCGCTGTCCTACGTCTGGTGCTTCGATCCCAACGGCATCGCTTTCGGCGGCCTCACCGGCATCTGTCAGATCATCAACCACTTCATCCCCGCCATCCCCGTGGGCGTGGCCACCATCGTGCTGAACATCCCCCTGTTCCTGCTGGGGTGGAAGCTGATCGGCAGGCATCTGCTGGTGTCCTCCCTGTACGCCATGGCCATGGGCTCCGTGTTCATCGACCTGTTCACCCCCCTGCTGGACTGGCAGCCCATGGACCCGCTGCTGGCCTGCATCTTCGGCGGGCTGCTGATGGGCCTGTCCCTGGGGGTGGTATTCCAGCAGGGGGCCACCACCGGCGGCACCGACCTGGCCGCCCGGCTGCTGAAGCTGAAGTTCCAGTGGCTGCCCATGGGCAAGCTGATGCTGGGGGTGGAGCTCATCGTCATCGCCGCCACCGCCGCAGCCTTCCGCTCCCTCACCACCCTGCTGTACGGCCTGATCGGCGTGTATATCTCCACCAAGGCCATGGACCTGGTGCTCTACGGCATGGACACCGCCAAGGTGGCCTATATCATCAGCGACAAAGAGGACGAGATCTGCGCCGCCATCGTCAGCCAGCTGGAGCGGGGCGTCACCATCCTCCACGGCGAGGGGGCCTACACCGGCAGCCCCAAAAAGGTCCTCATGTGCGCCTTCAAGCAGCGGGAGATCGCCGCCATCCGCTCCGTGGTGAAGGAGCTGGACCCCGACGCCTTCCTCATCGTGTGCGACGCCCACGAGGTCCTGGGGGACGGCTTTCAGAGTTATAAGAAAGACGGATTGTAATATCCGGTCGAATGATTACAAAAAGGAGCGTTTCTTATGTCAGATTTCACCCCTGATGTCGGCGCGCTGCGCAAAACACTGGAGGCCCGCGGCTTCCACACGGCCTACTACCCCACCGCCAGGGACTGCGCCGAGGCCCTGGACAGGGAGCTGGACGGCACCACCATCGGCTTCGGCGGCTCCCAGACCGTCCGGGACATGGGCCTGTACGAGCGGCTGTCCGCCCACAACAGCTGTCTCTGGCACTGGGACAAGGCCCGCAACATCATCCCCAAGGACGCCACCGACGCCCCGGTCTACATCTGCTCCCTCAACGGCGTGGCCCAGACCGGCGAGCTGGTGAACATCGACGGCGGCGGCAACCGGCTGGCCTCCGGCCTGTTCGGCCATGAGCGGGTCATCTTCATCATCGGCACCAACAAGATCGCCCCCGATCTGGAGGGCGCTATCTGGCGGGCCCGCAACATTGCCGGCCCCAAAAACGCCCGCCGCCTGAACGCCGCCACCCCCTGCGCCGTCAAGGCCGACCGCTGCTACGACTGTAACAGCCCCGGCCGCATCTGCGCCGCCATGACCATCTACTGGCGCCGGCCGGTGCTCATCCCCCGGGTGGACATCGTCATCGTGGGAGAAGATCTGGGCTTCTGAGCTTCGGAGAGGAGGAGCGACCATGAAAAAACGACTGCTGGCCGGGGCCCTGTGCGCCCTGCTGCTGCTCACCGGCTGCTCCTCTATGCTGGAACGCAGCTACAGCTCCCACGCCGCCCACACGGACACCTCCGACGCGGAGGACCCCAACGTGCTCCGGGCGGAGGACTACGACCAGCTGCTGGACTGCGTCATGCGCCTGGTCACGGCTCACGAGCCCTACGGCACCATCCGGCTCTACAACTACGCCGGCACCGTGGAGGACGATCTCCGGGCCGTGTGCGACCAGGTCCGCACCCGGGACCCCATCGGGGCCTACGCCGTGCGGGCCATCAGCTGCGAGAGCACCCGGGTGCTCACCTACTACGAGGTGGAGACCCGCATCGTCTACGCCCACACCGCCGAGGCGGTGGACGCCATCGTCCCCGCCGCCGGGCTGGAGGACCTGCGGGCCCAGCTGAGCGCCATGGTGGAGTATCAGCGCAGCCAGTCCGCCCTCTATCTCACGGACTACGCCGGCTCCGCCCAGCAGGTCGGCGCGCTGTTCCGCCTGGCCCTCTACCGCGACCCGGCGGCCGCCGCCATGAATCCCGCCCCCTCCGTCACCCTCTACCCCGCCGCCGGCACGGAGCGGGTGCTGGAGCTGCAGATCAGCTGGAGCCGCCCCATGTCGGACCGGCTGGAGTACGCCGCGGGGCTGGCCCAGCTGTGCGCCGGACTGCTGGATGCCCGGCCCGCCGACGGCGAGGCGCTGACCGCGGAGGGGGCCGCCCAGCTGCTCTCCCAGGTGCTGGTCTACGATCCCGGCGGCAGCCGGGATGCCGCCGACGCCCTCCAGGGCCTGCCGGTAAACGACCTGGGGATGCTGCTGGCCATGGAGGCCCTGTGCGCCCAGTCGGGCATCGAGGTCCAGCCCGCCATGGACAGCAGCAGCGCCCAGCTGTGGCTCATCGTTTCCACCCCGTCGGGCTTCCGCCATCTGCTGCCCAAGGATCTCCGCCCCGACCCGGAGCGGGAGCCCGGCTGGCAGCTGCCCCTGTACACCGACGAGGAGTTGGCCGCCCTTGGCTTCGTCTGGCAGGCGGAGCTTTTCCCCGCCTGCGTGGACTACTCCGGCTGACCCGAAGAAATTCCCGGAAATTTCGTTTTTTCTCTTGACAAAAGGACAGTTTCCTGTTAAACTTCCTTTTGTTGTTGCGAGTGTAGCTCATCTGGTAGAGCGCCACCTTGCCAAGGTGGAGGTAGCGA
>CAVJBM010000055.1:0-5949 GCA_963647775.1 Anaerovibrio sp. | reverse complement strand
GACGGTGTCTCCCGGCTCCTTGTCCACGGGGATGGACTCGCCGGTGAGGGCGGACTCGTCCACGCTGGAGGCGCCCTCGGTGACCACGCCGTCCACCGGCACAGACCCGCCGGGCCGCACCAGGATCAGGTCGCCCACCTGCACCTGCTCCACGGGGACCTCAGTTTCCACGCCGTCCCGCAGGACGCAGGCGGTCTTGGGGGAGAGGTCCATCAGCCGGGCGATGGCCTGGCCGGTCTTGCCCTTGGAGCGGGTCTCCAGATATTTGCCCACGGTGATAAGAGTGAGAATCATGCCCGCGGACTCGAAATAGAGATCCATGGCGTACTTCATCACCAGCTCATGGTCCCCGTGGCCCAGGCCCCAGCCGATGCAGTACAGGGCGGCGATGCCGTAGACCACCGCAGCGGCGGAGCCTACGGCGATGAGGGAGTCCATGTTGGGGGAGCGGTGCCACAGGGTCTTGAAGCCCACCCGGTAGTACTTCTGGTTGATGACCATGATGGGCACCGTCAGCAGGAAGAGGGTGAGGGCGTAGACCATGGCGTTCTCCGTGCCGTGGAAGAAGTGCGGGATGGGCCAGCCCATCATGTGCCCCATGGACAGGTAGAACAGTGGGATGAGGAAGACCACCGACGCGATGAGCCGCCTGCGCATACTGTGCAGCTCCTCGTCCATGGCGTCGGCGGCGGGGGCAGCGGAGCCGCCTGCCGGGATTTCACCGGGGACGGAGGCCCCGTAGCCCGCGTCCTTCACGGCGGCGCAGATCTGCTGGGCGGTGAGGCCGCCCTCCCATTCCGCCTCCATGGAGCCGCTGAGCAGGTTGACGTTGACCTCCTTGACTCCCGGCAGCTTGCGCACTGCCTTCTCCACGTGGGCGGAGCAGGCGGAGCAGGTCATGCCGGTCACGACAAATTTTTGCTTCATTTGGGATCACCTTGCCTTTGCTTGCGTTACAATAGCTTTTCCAATGCCTTGACCAATTCATCGATTTTTTCCGCCCGCTCCCGGTCGCTCTCGGCGTGCTCCACGCAGTGCTTCAGGTGGGCGGTCAGAATTTCCCGGTTGGCCCGGCGGAGCATGGCGTCGGCGGCGGCCACCTGCTGGGAGATGTCCATGCAGTAGCGGTCCTCCTCCACCATTTTGATGATGCCGTCGATCTGCCCCCGGGCGGTGCGGAGCAGCCGCAGCACGGTCTTCTGGTCTGCCATCATGGGCAGGACCTCCTTTGCGGTCGAATACCCCCCTGGGGGGTAGTGTTATCATACTGAAATGGTAGGAGTTTGTCAAGAGGAAAAATAAAAGTCCCCTCTGACAAAGGGGCTTTTCTGGATGCGGGGGCGGCGGGCTTTCCGTTGCTCCGAACACACTCGTCCTCCTGTCATCCTGAGCGCAGCTCAGAATGACAGACCGGGCCAAAGGAATGCACGTAGGGGCCGCTGTCCCCAGCGGCCCGCCGGGATCAGCGGTCCGCCAAATGGCCCACTCTCAACACCACGGACCCGATGGCCGCGCCGATGACGATGCCCGCAAAGTTGCAGATGAGGTCGTCCACGTCGAAGCTCCGGCCGAAGAGCAGCTGTAAAATCTCGCAGCAGAGGGGGACTGCCGCGGCGGCCAGGAGGATCTTCCCGCGGCTGCGCGCCCTTGTGACCAGCGGCAGGAAGAACCCCAGGGGCACGAACATGGCCACGTTGCCCACCAGCATGGTCTTGACCCAGCTGCCCAGGGAGAGCTCCCCCTTCAGCCACAGGACCACCGACGGCATTAGATTCACGTCCCCCAGCCGGAACAGCGGGCCCACCTGGTCCCACCAGCCGAAGAAGAGCCCATCGTAGACCAGCAGCCAGAAGTTGGCGGGCAGGATGACCAGGCTCACCAGCCCGGTCAGGTAGCAGACGAACAGCACCCGCAGGACCTCCAGCGGCCACCGGACCCGCTCTTTTTTACCCTTCAAACGGCAGAGCCGCACCGCCAAATAGACTGCCCCCGCCAGCAGGGCGACGGGCAGGGCCTGCAAAAAATGCCCCATGACCGAGCCGGAGTTCATGATCATTCTGAGTTTTTCGAACATAGCGCACCTCTATCTGTTCTGCTTTCGTGCCGTCAAATTTGCAAAACAAAATTTTCCTTCATGAGTGCGTACAGTATTTGCCTGTCATCATCAAGTAATAAGTTCTCTTTATTCAAAGCATAGTGATGCGCAAATTCTGTATCCATGTATACGTGATTGTTTATCACAACGGCATTTTTATATCGTGGTCTTACGTGTATATGCAAATGAGGATTTGGCACTGCTTCTTTGTAAAAGTTATTTAACAAGCAACTCCAATTGCTCAATTCGGCGCCTAATACCTCCCTATAGATACATTCCAATCTATCTATCAGTGTTTTCAATTCGATCCACTCGGAAATATCTAATTCCGAAAGGCTGCCGCAATGCCGATTCAACACCAGAATACATCTGCCGACATAATCCTGTGCATCCGCCAGATAGACAGACCAATGTAATGATTTATGCAGCAACCACTCATTTTCTTTATCATTACACCATTCGCAATCACTCATCACATATCTCCCCCCATGCCGATTTCTTTCATCCCCACCATCTTACCAGACCTTGCCCCAAAAGTCCAACAAAAAGAGCGCCCGGGCCGAGGCCCGGGCGCTCTTTTGAAACGATACTTTTACTTGCTCAGCTTGCCCTGTGCCTTCACAAGGAAGCGCTCCGGCTTGATGACAAAGCGCTCATGGGTGCCGCGGCCGATCTCGCCGGCCTCGTCGAAGGCGGCCACCTCGTAGGTGAGCTTCTTGCCGTCCACGGCGGTGAGGGTGGCCTCCGCCCACACCTTCATGCCGATGGGGGTGGCAGAGGAGTGGGCCACGTTCAGCAGGGTGCCCACGGTGCCCTCGTCCCCGGCCAGGCAGGGGAGCACCGCGTTGACGGCGGCGTTCTCCATCAGAGCGATCATGGAGGGGGTGGCGAACACGGGCACCAGGCCGGAGCCCACGGCGTCGGCGGTGTTGGCGGGGGAGACCATGGTCTCCGCGCGGCCCTTCAGGCCGGGATGCAGGTCAGTCATAAGAATGCTCCTTTCGGTGTCAGATGCCCAGCTGGGTCCACAGGTCGTTGTAGAGGGTGCGGGTGTCCATGGGCAGGTTCAGGTACATCTCGCAGTTGTCAAGCACCGCCTGGGGGGCGGCCATGACCTCATAGACCTCCTGGGGCAGCTCCTCGCCGGTCTGCTCCTGATAGTAGGCGGGGTATTCCTCCAGAGCGGTCTCGTTGGGGGAGGCGTACCAGATATAGTCCATGTTCCGCAGGGAGGCCTCGGTGGAGCAGATGAAGTTGATCCACTCCTCGGCCTCGGTCTTGTTCTTGGCGTCCTTCAGCACGCACATGGCGTCCACGAACCAGTTGGAGCCCTCCTTGGGGATCACGAACTTCAGGTCGGGGTTGTTGTCGTACATGGAGAGGTAGTCGCCGGCATAGTAGGTGCACAGGGCGGTCTCGCCCACCTCCATCTTGTCGTAGATCTCGTCCATGAAGAAGCCCTGGTACACGTTGGCGGCCTTGGCATCAGCGATGAGTTGATAGGCCTCCCGGATCTGGGCCTCGTCGCTGGTGTTGATGGAGTAGCCCAGGTAGAGCAGGGCGGCGGCGATGGCGTCCCGGGGGTTGCCGATCATGGCGGCCTTGCCGGCGTACCTGGCGTCAAACAGGGCGCCCCAGCTGTCGATGTCCTCGGTGATGATGGTGGGGTTGTAGATGATGCCCAGGGTGCCCCAGGTGTAGGGCACGGAATATTTGTTGTCGGGATCGTAGCTGAGGTTCTTGAAGCGGTCGGAGATGAGATCGAAGTTGGGGATGTTGCCGAAGTCCAGCTCGGCCAGCATACCCTCCTCGATCATCTGGGCGATCATATAGTCGGAGGGCACCACCACATCGTACCCGGAGCCGCCCATGGCGATCTTGGAGTACATCATCTCATTGCTCTCGGCGGTCTGATAGACCACCTTGATCCCGGTTTTCTCCTCAAACAGGTCGAACAGATCTTCATCGATGTTTTCACCCCAGCCGCACACGACCACCTCGCGCTGGCCGCTGCTGCCGCTGTCGCTTGTTCCGGGCTTGTCCATGGCGCAGCCGGACAGGAACAGGCCCATCGCCATCACGCAGGCGAGGGTCAAGGCAAAGACTTTTTTCAATTTATCATTCCTCCAGATTTGAATTTTCTATGCGTTCAGGGCCGACGGCCCGTGAAGCTGGGTCACTTTCCGCCCTTGTTCAGGGCCTTTTCCTGCCGGGCCTGGCGGATGTTCACGATGGCCAGCAGGATGAGCACCGTCACGAACAGCAGGGTGGACACGGCGTTGACCTTGGGGCTGATGCGCCGCTTGGCCATGCCGTAGATGGTCATGGCCAGGGTGCTGGTCTTGGCCCCGGCGGTGAAGAAGGAGATGACGAAGTCATCCACGCTCATGGTAAAGGCGATGAGCATCCCGTTGATGATGCCCGGCTTGATCTCGGGCACCACCACCTTGCGGAAGGCCTGCATCCACGTGCAGCCCAGGTCCTGGGCCGCGTCGATGAGGTTCTTGTCCATCTGCTGCAGCTTGGGCATCACCGACAGGATCACGTAGGGGATATTGAAGCTGATGTGGGCGATGAGCAGGGTGCCGAAGCCCATGGCCAGCCTTGGCGCGGTGAGCCGGTAGGTGTTCTCCATCCAGGTGACGAAGCCGTTCCACGCGCCGAAGGCGGCCACGAAGAACAGGCACAGGGACACGCCGGTGACGATGTCGGCGTTCACCATGGGGATGCTGTTGATGGTCATGAGGGGGCTGCGCCAGCGGCGCTTCATGTTGTAGAAGCCGATGGCGGCGAAGGTGCCCGCCACGGTGGCGATGGCCGCCGACAGGAAGGCCACCAGCAGCGTGGTGGAGAGGGAGCTCATGATCTGCCGGTCCTGGAACAGCTCCACATACCACCGCAGGGAGAAGCCCTGCCACACGGTGCGGCTCTTGGAGTCGTTGAAGGAAAAGACGATGAGCACGAAAATAGGCGCGTACAGGAACAGGAAGGTCAGGATCATGGCCGCCCGTCCGCCGGCCCGGCGCTGCTTTTTCATAGACCCACCGCCTGTTCCTCGCCCTCACCGAAGCGATTCATAATGAGCATGCACACCACCACGACCACCATCATCACCAGGGCGATGGCGCTGCCCAGGTGGGGGTTGTAGGCGGTGCCCACGAATTTTGTCTCGATCAGGTTGCCCAGCAGGGTCAGCTTGTTGCCGCCCAGCAGCCGGGAGATGGCGAAGGTGGACACCGCCGGCACGAACACCATGGTCACCCCGGACAGGATGCCCGGCACGGACAGGGGCAGCGTCACCTTCAGGAAGGTCCGCCGGCCGTCGGCCCCCAGGTCGTGGGCGGCGTCCAGCAGGGAGCGGTCCAGCTTCACGATCACGGAGTAGATGGGCAGGATCATGAAGGGCAGATAGTTATACACCATGCCCAGCACCACGGCCCCCTGGGTGTTGATCATGGGGAAGAACTCCAGATTGGTGCCGAACACCCGGTTCACCAGGTCGATGAGGCCGATGGCCTTGAACAGCCGGTTCAGCAGGCCCGTGTCCTCCAGAATGGACATCCACGCATAGGTCCGCAGCAGGAAGTTCATCCACATGGGCAGCATGATGAGCACCATGGCCAGCTTCTGGAACCGGGCGCCCTCCCGGGCCATGAAGCAGGAGATGGGGTAGCCGATGAGCAGACAGATGGCGGTGGCGATGAGGGCCAGCTTGAAGGACCGGCCGAACACCACGGCGTAGGTGCCCATCTGGGCGAAGTTGTCCAGGGTAAAGACGCCTTCGCCGGTGGTGAAAGCGTACACCACCATGATGACGATGGGGATCACGGTGAACAGGGCCATCCACACCACAT
>CAVJBM010000054.1:0-7486 GCA_963647775.1 Anaerovibrio sp. | reverse complement strand
CTACGGGTTCGGCCTCACCCTGCTGGAGGCCCTGGCCGGGCCCGACGCCGCCCGCACCGTGGCGGCGCAGATGTGGGTTTAGGCGGCTCACAGCACCGGGCGGCCGCACAGGCCCCCCTCCATTTGTCATCCTGAGCGCAGCGAAGGATCTTTCCGAAAAGATTCTTCGGCGCTTCACGCCTCAGAATGACAGGGGGGAATGCAGATACGCCTCAGAATGACCGGAGGAAAATGCAGATGCGCCTCAGAATGATGGAACGGCCCGCAGGCGGCGCAGCGCAGGCAAAGGGAAAGGGGCGGGAGAGAAGCTCCCCCGCCCCATGTAGCCCGCCGGCGGCGGGCTCCGTCAATCAGCAGCCGCAGCCGTTGTTGCAGCCGCAGCCGTTATCGCACCCACAGCCGCCGCAGCCGTTGTTGTAGGTGCCCCAGCCGCCGCAGCAGCACAGAATGAGGATCAAAATGATGATCCACCAGCAGCCTCCGCCAAAACCATTGTTACAACACATGATCCAGTCACCTCACATTAGATTCCGGCCGCAGCCGCCTCTCCCGCCCCGCGGGGTCGTCGTCTGTCCCGGTTCTGCGTTATCCTATGTGAGACCTCCCGGTTTGGTTCCCCCGGCCGGAACGATTTTAGGAGTGATACCATGGCAGAAGAAAAACGACCCCAGCGGCCCCGCAGGCGCAAGCGCCGCAGCACCGGCGTCCGGATCCTGCTGGCCGCCGCCTATGTGCTGTTCGTGGTGGGCCTGTCCGCCATCCTGGCCACCCTGGGCTGGAACTGGGCCAGCGACCTGCTGGCCCTGAACAAGGACTACAGCTCCACCATCATCACCCTGGGCGAGGACGTGTTTACCGAGCAGCAGGTGAAGGACGCCGACGGCGATACCGTCACCGTCACCCGGGCGGACATCGCCGCCATCACCGACCAGCTGCACGAGCAGGGCCTCATCAGGTACAAATTCCTGTTCAAGCTGTACAGCCGCTTCTCCAAGGCGGACCAGAAGATCGTCCCCGGCCAGTACGAGCTGAACACGGAGATGGACTACCGCGCCCTGGTGACCAACATGGGCACCTCCTCCACCACCCGGCAGACCGTGGACGTCACCATTCCGGAGGGCTACACCGTGGACCAGATCTTCCGGCTGCTGGAGAAGGAGGGCGTCTCCACCCAGGCCAAGCTGCAGGAGATGGCCGCCAGCTGGGACTACGCCTTCGACTGGCTCCGGGACATCCCCCTGGGGGACTACCGCCGGCTGGAGGGCTATCTCTTCCCCGACACCTACCGCTTCTACAAGGGCGAGGACCCCAAGTACGTCATCAACAAGATGCTGGTGAACTTCGACAGCAAGATGACCGAGTATTTCGAGCTCTTCCAGCCGGACGAGAACGGCGAGACCAAGAGCCCCTACACCCTCCAGGAGATCGTCACCCTGGCCTCCCTCATCGAGAAGGAGACCGACGGCCAGGACTACACCAAGATCTCCTCCGTGCTCCGCAACCGGCTGGAGAATCCGGGGGCCGAGACGGTGGGCCTGCTCCAGGTGGACGCCGCCCTGGTGTATATCAACGGCGGCCGGGTGCCCACCAACGAGGACAAGCAGATCGACTCCCCCTACAACACCTATCTCTACAAGGGGCTGCCCCCCGGGGCCATCTGCAACCCGGGCATGAGCTCCCTCTACGCCGCCATGAACCCGGACAGCACCAACTACTATTACTACGCCCTCAACCCCGCCACCGGCCTTCACGAGTTCAGCCGCACCTATGAGGAGCACCAGCGGCGGCTGGCCGGCTTCAGCAATGGGTAAGCCGGAGCTGCTCTCCCCCGCCGGGGACATGGAGCGGCTGGCCATGGCCCTGGCCTACGGCGCGGACGCGGTCTATCTGGCAGGGGACGCCTTCGGGATGCGGGCCTTCGCCGGCAATTTCGACCGGCCCGGCCTGGCCCGGGCGGTGGAGCTGGCCCACGCCAAGGGCGTCCGGATCCACGTGACCTGCAACACCCTGGCCCGCAATGACGAGATCGCCCGCCTGCCGGAGTATCTGGAATATCTGGACGCCATCGGCGCGGACGCGGTCATCGCCGCCGGGGTGGACGTACTGGCGCTGGCCAAAAAGTACGCCCCCCATGTGCAGGTCCACATGTCCACCCAGACGGGCATCACCAATTACGAGATGGCCCGCATGTGGCACGAGCTGGGGGCCTCCCGGGTGATCCTGGCCCGGGAGCTGTCCCTGGCCGAGGTGGCGGAGCTGTGCGCCAAAAGCCCCCGGGGGCTGGAGGTGGAGACCTTCGTCCACGGGGCCATGTGCGTGTCCGTGTCCGGCCGCTGCCTGCTGAGCAACTATATGACCGGCCGGGACGCCAACCGGGGCGCCTGCGCCCAGCCCTGCCGGTACAAGTACGCCCTGATGGAGGAAAAGCGCCCCGGCGAGTTCTTCCCGGTGTTTGAGGACGGGGAGCAGACCTACATCCTCAACAGCCGGGACATGTGTATGATCGACCACGTGGGCGAGCTGGCCGCCGCCGGGCTCGCCTCCCTGAAGATCGAGGGCCGGGCCAAAAGCGCCTACTACGCCGCCATGACCACCGCCGCCTACCGGGAGGCCATCGACGCCGCGGCAGAGGGCCGCGCCCCCGACCCCCGCTGGCGGGCCGAGGTGGAGAAGATCAGCCACCGGCCCTACTCCACCGGCTTCTACTTCGGCCAGCCGGGGCAGTACACCGAGGACGGCCGCTACATCCGGGACTGGCAGGTGCTGGCGGTGGTGACCGCCTGCGGCCCCGACGGGCTGGCCGCCCTCTCCCTGCGCAACAAGTTCGCCGCCGGGGACGAGATCGAGATTGTGGGCCCCGGCGTGCCCGCCTTTGCCATGGCCGCCCCCATGATGGAGGACGAAAACGGCGAGGCCCTTGCGGAGCCCCGCCACCCCCAGATGGTATTCAGAATGCGGCTGCCCCGGCCCGTCCCGCCCCTGTCCGTGGTGCGGGCCTGCCGGCCCAATTCGTAACAAAAAAGCCCCCGCGCGGCACTGCCGCGCGGGGGCTTCTGCTCGGTATGGGGCTTGCTTAGAACACGGGCACCACGGCGCCCTGGTAGGTCTCCTCGATGAAGGTCTTGACCGCGTCGGACTGGAGCACGTCCAGCAGAGCCTTGACGGCGGCGTTGTCCTCGTTGCCCTCCTTGACGGCCACGATGTTGGCGAAGGTGGAAGCGCCCAGGCCCTCGGCGGACTCGACGGCCAGCGCGTCGGACACCTTCAGGCCCGCGCCGATGGCGTAGTTGCCGTTGATGACGGAGATGTCAACGTCCTGCAGGGTCTCGGGGAGCAGCTTGGCCTCCAGCTCCACGATCTCGTAGTTGTGGGGGTTCTCCACGATGCTCTCCTTGGTGGCGTTCAGGCCGGCGTCCTTCTTCAGGGTGATCAGGCCTTCCTGCTCCAGCAGCAGCAGGGCGCGGGCCTCGTTGGTGCCGTCGTTGGGCACGGAGATGGTGGCGCCGTCGGGCAGGTCAGCCAGAGAAGCGGTCTTGCCGGCGTAGATGCCGAAGGGCTCGTAGTGGATGGCGCCGACGCTCACCAGGTGGGTGCCGTTCTCGTCGTTGAACTTCTCCAGGTAGGGCAGGTGCTGGAAGTAGTTGGCGTCCAGATCGCCCTCCTCCACGGCGGTGTTGGGCAGGACGTAGTCGTCGAACTCCACGATCTCCAGATCGACGCCCTGCTCAGCCAGCAGGGACTTGGCGAACTCCAGGATCTCGGCGTGGGGCGTGGGAGAGGCGCCCACGCGCAGCTTCACGGTCTCAACGGGGGTGGACTCCACGGGGGTGGAGGTGCTGGGGGAGGCGGAGGGCTGACTGCCGCCGGAGCAGCCGGCCAGCAGGGTCAGGGACAGGGCGGCCGCAAGGGCCAGAGAGAACAGCTTCTTTTTCATTTTTGTTTGCTCCTTTCGGAATTTGGTGGGCTTGCAGGGGCAACAAAAAACGCCCCTGACCTGGAACAGTCAAGGACGAGAGCTTTTGCGCTTCGTGGTACCACCTTGCTTCACCCAAGCCTCACGGCCTGGGCCTTACAGAGTACTGACATACTCCTGTGCTGTCACGGGCACACCCGTCATGACCTAAAGGGGACCCTCTCGGCCATGCGGCTCCAAGACCATGTTCGGCGCGGCCTTCCGTACCCGTTTCCAGCAGTCCGGGCTCTCTGTGCCGTATCTCCGCGCTTACTCTTCTCTTCATCGCTTTTCGCAACCGTTATTCAGTTGATGGCTATACTTTACCGAAGAAAGCCCCGTTTGTCAATCGGGGATATTCACAAAAGAAAAACCGACTTTCGCGGTATGTTTCGTCGCCCTGCACGGGCGCTCCGGCGGAAAAAGGAGCGCCCCTCCGGCGGAGGGGCGCCCTTTTCTCACATGGCGGGGGAATCGGGCCGGTGGTTCTTGTCCGCGTGGGCCCGGGCGGTCCGGGTAAGGGCCTTGGCGCTGCGGTTGCGGCGGTCCAGGGCGGCGGCAAAGTGCCCGCCCAGGGACTGGAACACCTGCACCAGGATCACCAGGAAGATGACGCTGACGTACAGCACCACCATCATGTGGCGGGTGTAGCCGCGGTTGAGGGCCATGCTGCCCAGGCCGCCCGCGCCGATGGCGCCGGCCATGGCGCCGTAGCCCAGAATGGTGACGAAGGCGGTGGTGAAGCCGGTGAGCAGAGAGGGCAGGGACTCCGGCAGAATGACCTTCCGGATGATCTGGAAGGTGGAGCAGCCCATGGCCTGGGCCGCCTCCACCACGCCGCCGTCCATCTCCCGCAGGGAGGCCTCCACCAGCCGGGCCACAAAGGGGAAGGCGGCGATGGTCAGGGGCACGATGGACGCCTTGGTGCCGATGGAGGTGCCCACGATGACACGGGCCAGGGGGAACACCACCACCATCAGGATCAGGAAGGGCACGGAGCGCAGGATGTTGATGACGATGTTCAGCAGCTTCATCAGCGGGGCGGGCAGGGGGCGGATGCCGCCCTTCTCCCCGGTGACGAGGAGGATGCCCAGGGGCAGGCCGATGATGTAGGCGAAAAAGGTGGCCAGCACGGTGGAATAGATGGTCTCCCAGATGGCGTAGGGGACGTTGCTGATGAGGTACTGGACCTGCTCGGCCACCTTCGGGTCCCGGAAAAATTCAAGCATTGGTGGAAACCTCCTCCATGGTCACGTTGGGCTGGCTGCGGATGTAGGCCTTGGCCCGCTCCGCCGCCGCGGGATCGTCCGGCAGGCTGAGGAGCATGGTGCCCACCGGCTTGTCGTCAATGGTGCGCATATCGGCGCTCAAAATGCTGGCCTTCACGCCGCAGTCGATGGCCAGGGAGGCAATGAGGGGCTCGGTAGAGGTGCCGCCGTTGAAGGCCAGGCGCACCACGTTGCCGCCGATCAGCTGCTCGGCGGGCATCCCGTCGGGGTAGACCAGCCGCCGGCCGGCCTCGGTCCGGGGGTTGGAAAAGACCTCCTCCACGGTGCCGGTCTCGGCCAGCACGCCGTGGTCCAGAATGGCCACCTGGGAGCAGATCTCCTCCACCACGGCCATCTCGTGGGTGATGACCACCACGGTGATGCCCAGCCGCCGGTTGATGTCCTTGATGAGCCGCAGGATGTCCCGGGTGGTCTTGGGGTCCAGGGCGGAGGTGGCCTCGTCACACAGGAGGATCTTGGGGTCGGAGGCCAGGGCCCGGGCGATGGCGATGCGCTGCTTCTGCCCGCCGGAGAGCTGGGCGGGATAGGCGTCCGCCTTGTCGGGCAGGCCCACGATCTCCAGCAGCTCCTTGGCCCGCTCCCTGGCCCTGGCGGCGGGCACCCCGGCGATCTCCATGGGGAAGGTGATGTTCTTCAGGCAGGTGCGCTGCATCAGCAGATTGAACTGCTGGAAGATCATGCTGATGGACCGCCGCTGGGCGATGAGGGCCTTCGGCTTCATGGCGCACAGGTCCTCCCCGTCGATGACCACCTGGCCCTCCGTGGGGCGCTCCAGCAGGTTGATGCACCGCACCAGGGTGGATTTGCCCGCGCCGCTCATGCCCACGATGCCGAACACGCAGCCGTCGGGGATGGTGATGCTCACGTCCTTCAGGGCGGCGAACTGCCCCTCCGCCGTGGGAAACACCTTTGTGATGTGTTTCAGTTCGATCATAAAACGACCTCCGTTGCAGGCTGGCCGGGGCACAAAAAAACGCCCCTGACCGCAGTCAAGGACGAGAGCTTTCGCTTCGTGGTACCACCTTGCTTCACCCGGACCTCGCGGCCCGGGCCTTACAGAGTACAGACATACTCCCGCGCTGTGACGGGCGCCCCCGTCGCGGCCTAAAGGGGAGCCCCCGCTCAGCCGCGCTGCTCCGAGACCATGTTCGCCGCGGCCCTCCGCGCCCGTTTTCAGCTGCCCGGGCTCTCTGTGCCGTACCTCCGCGTCTACTCTTCTCATCATCGCGTTTCTCATTCGGTTGTGGGGATATTATAATGTGGCCCGCCGGCTTTGTCAATCGCAAAAGCGTATAAAAATGCGGCCCATCCCCGGCCCAAAGTGTGAAAAAGCCCCGCGGACGCATAAAACCGCGCCCGGCGGCGCATACTGCCTGCAAACGCGCGTATCCGCGGAGAGGGGGAAGGGCTGTGCGTCAATGGTGGGGAAGGCTGGCCCTGCTGGCGCTGCTGGCGGCGGTGCTGGCGGTGATGCCCACGGCCTGGCGGGAACGGCCTGCGGCGGAGACCATGGGCGGGGTGGCCGCCCCCTGCGTGGCCCTCACCTTTGACGACGGCCCCCGGGCCTCCACCACGCCGCTGCTGCTGGAGGGCCTGTCCCAACGGGGCGTCCACGCCACCTTTTTCGTCATCGGCGACAGCGTGGACGGCTGCGAGGAGCTGCTCCAGCGCATGGCGGGAGAGGGACACCAGATTGGCGTCCACTCCCAGAGCCACCGGATGCTCACCAACCTCAGCGCCGGGGACCTGGAGTTGGAGGTGGGCACCCTCCGCCGCACCCTCACCGCCCTGCTGGGGGAGGAGGACCTGATGCTCCGCCCGCCCTACGGCATGGTGGACAACGCCCTGCTCCGCCGGGTGGACATGCCCATCATCCTCTGGTCGGTGGACCCCATGGACTGGTCGGACAAGAACACCGACCGGGAGGTGGCGGAGATCGTCAGCCAGGTGAAGGACGGGGACATCATCCTCCTGCACGACATCTACAGCGCCAGCGTGGACGCCGCCCTCCGGGTGGTGGACGCTCTGATGGCCCGGGGGTTTTACTTCGTCACGGTGGAGGAGCTGTTCGCCATCCGGGGCGTGGAGCCCCAGCCGGGGCACGTCTACCGCCGCCTGCCGCCGGGGAGCGGTTAATCCAGCTTCAGGTCGCCGTCCTTGATCCAGCCCAGCTTCCGGCAGATCAGGCCGAACAGCGGCGTGAGCACCGCCGGCAGCACGAAGCAGATGAGGGCCAGGCCCACCC
>CAVJBM010000053.1:0-8771 GCA_963647775.1 Anaerovibrio sp. | reverse complement strand
CATCACCGACCAGTACGGCCGCACCTTCGTGGCGCAGGATACGCCGGTGGTCTACGCCTCCGGGGACCACTCCCTGAGCCACAGCGTGAGCAGCTATGACACCATCACCGACCCCAGCCAGTGGGAGTATTAAGGAGGTCTTTCCATGACAAAGCGGCGCGCGGCGGCTCTGCTGCCGGCCCTGGCCCTTCTGCTGGCCCTGGCGGGCTGCGGCGGGCGGGTCAGTCCCGATGATCTGGCCGGCCGGACCTACGTCTACGAGAAGGAGGGCGCCGGCAGCAGCTTCACCCTCACCCTGGCGGAGGACGGCACCTTTCAGTATTACGAGGGCTATCTGAGCAGCTATGTCGGCATGGGCGTCTGGCTTCTGGAGGACAGCGTGCTCACCCTCACGGAGGGCGACAACGGCTACGGCTGGGTGAACCGCTTTTCCGCCGCCCGCTGGGGGCTCACCTTCCTGGCGGAGGGGTCGGACAACTTCCTTTACGTCACCGTGAAGGACGGGGAGAAATTCACGCCGGTGAAGTGATCGCGTTTTCAAGGGCGGGCCGCCAGGCCCGCCCTTGTTTTATCGCCGTTCTCATGTTATAATATGATATTCATTATGACAAAATGGGAGGGACTCCCCTTGGAGAGAAAAACACCGGTGATCCCGGCGGAGGACATCGCACAGCAGAAGGAATACTGCGCGGAGCTGCGGGCGCTGAACGCCCAACTGGCCGCCAGGCCCCTGGCCTGGGTGGACACCTACGGCTGCCAGCAGAACGAGGCGGACTCCGAGCTGCTGCGGGGGATGCTGGCCGACATGGGCTACGACATGACCGACAGCGAGCAGGAGGCCGACGTCATCGTCATCAACACCTGCGCCATCCGGGAGCACGCGGAGCAGCGGGTGTTCGGCAACGTGGGCGCCCTGGTGCACACCAAGCGGCGCAAGCCCAGCCAGATCATCTGCATCTGCGGCTGCATGGCGCAGGAGCCCCACGTGGCGGAGCGGCTGCGCAAGTCCTATCAGCATGTGGACCTGGTGTTCGGGCCCCAGGCCCTGTGGCGCTTCCCGGAGTTCCTGCGGCGGGTCTATCTCCGCCGTGGCCGGGTGTTCGAGACCGAGCGCTCCGACGGCGCCATCGCCGAGGGCCTGCCCGTCCGCCGCTCCGGCAGCATCAAGGCGTGGGTGTCCATCATGTACGGGTGCAACAACTTCTGCTCCTACTGCATCGTGCCCTACGTCCGCGGGCGGGAGCGCAGCCGGGAGCCGGAGATCATTCTGAACGAGATCCGCCAGCTGGCGGAACAGGGATATAAGGACATCACCCTGCTGGGCCAGAACGTGAACTCCTACGGCAAGGACATCCCCGGCGGCATGGACTTCCCCGACCTGCTGGAGGCGGCCGCCGCCATCCCCGGGGACTTCCTCCTGCGCTTCATGACCAGCCACCCCAAGGACGCCACGGACAAGCTGTTCGACGTCATGGCCCGGTGCGATAAGGTGGCCCCGGTGATCCATCTGCCCTTCCAGTCGGGCTCCACCCGGGTGCTCACCGCCATGAACCGCCGCTACACCCGGGAGCAGTATCTGGCCCGGGTGGCCGCCCTGCGGGCGCGCATCCCCGATGTGGTGCTCACCTCCGACGTGATCGTGGGCTTCCCCGGGGAGACCACCCCGGAGTTCGAGGAGACCCTGTCCCTGATCGAAGCGGTCCGGTTCGACGCGCTCTTTACCTTTATCTATTCCCCCCGGAAGGGCACCCCGGCGGCGGAGCTGCCCGACCCCATGAGCAAGGAGGAGAAATCCGCCAACTTCAACCGGCTGGTGGAGACTCAGAACCGCATTTCCCTGGAAAAGCACCAGGCGTACATCGGCACGGTGCAGCGCTGCCTGGTGGACGGCGAGGGGGAGGACAGCCGCTATGCCCTCACCGCCCGCACGGCGGGCAACCGGCTGGTCCACCTGAACGGGGACAAGGCCCTCATCGGGCAGTATGTGCCGGTGAGGATCACCGGCTGCTCCACCTGGGCCCTGACCGGGGAGCTGGTGTGAGCGCCGGGGGCGGGATCCCGCAAATGGGGAACCGGCCCATTCACGCACCGCAGAACGGCCCTAAAGGACTAGCACCACTATCGTGGTGCGTCGCAGTGGGCGGGAGAACGGCCGGACAGTCCTGCCAACGCGAGTGCACCGATCAGGATGATTCGACCCGCAGGTTTAAGGCCCTTCAGCGGGTTTTCTAAGGGCGGCAGCCCTTAGACACGTTTTTGCCTTCTTTTTGCGTGCGCAAAAAGAAGGTCGCCCTGGGGGCGAAACCCCATCCTCCGTCCCCGCCGCGCGGGGATGCGGGCCGCTGGGGACAGCGGCCCCTACAGAGGAGAGACATAAAACCCCGCGGAGCGTCCCGGCCCCGCAGGGCCGGGATCCCCCCAACGGGCCGGGGAACCCGGCCCTACAGGTCTCTGGAATCTCCCCAGTTTGTCATCCTGAGCGCAGCGAAGGATCTTGACGTAAAGATTCTTCGGCGTTTCACGCCTCAGAATGACAGAAGGGGATGCAGACGCGCCTCGGAATGACAGGTCAGCCCCGCAGGGGCGAAATCCCCAGCGGCCCCATCAAATTCTGATCTAAGGACGGTGACTTCATGAGCCGCGGTGATATGACCCTGAAATGCGTGGCCTACGGCCTGGCCCTGGCGGCGGTCGCCGTGCTGAACTATACCCTGTTCGTCAGCCTGCCCCTGCCCGTTCCCCTGCTGCTGCCCATGCTGGCGGTGGCGGCGGGCACTCTGGAGGGCCCCGGCTTCGGGGGCGGCCTGGGCGCGGCGGCGGGCCTGCTGATGTCCGCGGCGGGCCACGCCCCCCTGTGGGCCATCCCCCTGCTGGCTCTGCTGGGCTGGGCCGCCGGCGTGCTGGCCCGGCAGGTGCTCCGCCGGGACCTGATCGGCCACCTGGTGTGCGCCGCCGGGGCCATGCTCCTGTGGGAGCTGTGGCAGGTGGGCTCCCGGCTGGTCCGGGGTGTGGCCGGGGCGCGGGTGCTGCTTCAGACCGCCTGGCCCGAGCTGCTGTGGACCATGGTGCTCTCCCTGCCCGTCTATGCCCTGGCCCGCTTCTGCTGCGTCCACTACGGGAGGATCTATCATGAGTAAAAACCCCTTTGAACTCTATCAGAGCCGGGACGAGCGCACCGAGGGCGAGAGCCGCCGGCTCAAGCTGCGGATGGGCGTGCTGGTGGGCATTTTCTGCGGCCTGCTGGCGGCCTATCTGGGCGTGCTGTGCCACGTGCAGCTGGTGAAGGGCGACGACTACCGGAGCACCGCCGCCGTGGTCACCTACCGCACGGAGCGGGTGGAGGCCGCCCGGGGCGAGATCACCGACCGGTACGGCGCCAAAATGGTGGGCAACACCCTCCGCTATCAGGTGACGCTGGACCCCACCGCCATGGGCGGCAGCCGCAACGACATCCTCACCCGGCTGCTGGCCCTCTGCCGGGAGGAGGGCGTGGAGTGGGCCGATTCCCTCCCCGTGTCCGCCTCCGCCCCCTGGTACTTCACCCGGGACACGGTGTTCAGCTACACCACCGAGACGGAGGAGGGGGAGGTCAAGGTCTCGCCCACGCTGCTGGGCTCCCTGGCCAAGCGGTTCAAGTGGATCTCCGACCCGGCCAAGGCCAATCTCAACGCGGAGGGCCTGCTCACCGCCATGTGCAGGACCTTCGGCATCGAGGTGGGGGAGGACGGGCTCAATGCGGAGACCCGGCAGCTGCTGGGCGTGCTGTACGAGCTCTACATCCGGGTGTATGAGTACACCTATTCCGACTATATCTTCGCCGACGATGTGGACATCACCTTTATTACTAAGGTAAAGGAGGCGGGGCTGGCCGGCGTGGAGATCGACGCTGCCGCCGCCCGCACCTACTACACCGACAGCGCCCCCCACGTGCTGGGCCGGGTGGGCGCCATCGACCCGGACGAGTGGCCCGCCTATCAGGAGCAGGGCTACCCCATGAACGCCTTTGTGGGCAAGGACGGGGTGGAGCTGGCCTTTGAGACCTGGCTCCACGGCACCGCCGGCGTGCGCCGCACGGAGCTGGACGACAGCGGCAACCCCGTGGCCCAGGACTGGCGCACCGAGCCCCAGCCCGGCGGCAACGTGGCCCTCACCCTCAGCCTGCCGGTACAGAAGGCCACGGAGGAACTGCTGGCCCAGTTCGTCTCCGGCCTGGAGGAGCCCTCCGGCGCGGCGGGGGTCATGGTGGACATGACCGGCGGCGTGCTGGCCCTGGCCTCCTACCCGGACTATGACCTGGCCACCTTCTCCCAGAACTACAGCAGCCTGGCCGACGACCCGGCCAAGCCCCTGCTCAACCGGGCCACCATGGGCCTGTACGCCCCCGGCTCCACCTTCAAGCCCCTCACCGCCATCGCCGCCCTCACCGAGGGGGTCATCACCACTTCCTCCACCGTGTACTGCGGCGGCATCTACACCTTCTATCCCGACACCCGGCCCACCTGCTGGATCTACAACATGCGGGGCGGCATCCACGGCACCGAGTCCGTCACCAAGGCCATCACCGACTCCTGCAACATCTTCTTCTACGACACCGGCCGCCGCCTGGGCATCCAGAAGCTGGTGGAGTACGCCACCAAGTTCGGCCTGGGGCAGTACACCGGCATTGAGATCGCCGAGTACAAGGGCACCGTGGCCGGGCCGGAGACCTCCAGGGCCCTGGGCGTGGACTGGTACGGCGGCAGCACCATGTACGCCGCCATCGGCCAGGAGAACAACCAGTTCACCCCCCTCCAGCTGGCCAACTATATCGCCACCCTGGTCAACGGCGGCAGCCACTACCAGGTCCATCTGCTCAAGGAGGTCAAGTCCGCCGACTATTCCGAAACGCTCTACGAGTTCGAGCCCGTCCTGAAGGACACCATCGACATCCCCGCCGACGCCCTGGCCGCGGTGAAGCAGGGCATGTACGACCTGTCCAAGACCTATGCCATGGCCCAGCATTTCAATGCCCTGCCGGTGAACGTGGGCTGCAAGACGGGCACCGCCGAGGTGCTGGGCTCCAGCTCCAACGCCGTGTTCGTCTGCTTCGCCCCCTACGAAAACCCCGAGGTGGCCATCTGCCTGGTGGCGGAGAAGGGCGCCTCCGGCCAGTCCCTGGCCGGGGTGGCCGCCGGGATGCTGGCCCAGTATTTCGAGAGCAAGGCCGCCGGCGGCTCCGCCCAGCCGGAAAATTCCCTGGTCCACTGACCCGCAGGTCCCCTCCCGCCCGGGAGGGGACTCTTTTTTGTGTAAAATTCCACAAAAACCGATTGATTTTTCTTGCGGACCCGTGTAAAATAGATACGCCTGATCCCACCCCGCGGCCGGCACTCCACTTTTTGCCCGCCGGGGGAAACAAAAGGAGGAAATGGAACCGCTGGCTGGCGGTGCGGCAGTGTGGAGACCTGCCGTAAGGCGCGGAGGACATCATCGCCTCCGGGCGAGGCCGTCCCTTGCGGAGGCAGGACGGTCACAGCCGGAACAAATGGCAAAGGTCGTATTGAAAAATCTCACCAAGGTCTACCCCAACACCGAAAAGAAAAAGAAGAGCAAGGACGAGCCTGAGAAAAAGACCTCCCTGCAGGTCACTGAGGAGGGCGTGGTGGCCGTCCAGGGCTTCGACCTGGAGGTGGCCGACAAGGAGTTCATCGTGCTGGTGGGCCCCTCCGGCTGCGGCAAGTCCACCACCCTGCGGATGATCGCCGGCCTGGAGGACATCACCCGGGGCGAACTGTACATCGGCGACCAGCTCATGAACGACGTGGAGCCCAAGGACCGGGACATCGCCATGGTGTTCCAGAACTACGCCCTCTACCCCCACATGACGGTCTATGACAACATGGCCTTCTCCCTGAAGCTGAAAAAGGTCCCCGAGACGGACGGCGACGGCCGCGTGCGGTACCGCAAGCTGTCCAGCGCCGAGATCGACCGCAAGGTCAAGGAGGCCGCCGCCATCCTGGACATCACCCAGTACCTGGACCGCAAGCCCAAGGCCCTGTCCGGCGGCCAGCGCCAGCGCGTGGCCATCGGCCGCGCCATCGTGCGGGACCCGGCGGTCTTTCTGATGGACGAGCCCCTGTCCAACCTGGACGCCAAGCTGCGCAACCAGATGCGGGCCGAGATCATCAAGCTGCGCCAGCGCATCAACACCACCTTTATCTACGTCACCCACGACCAGACCGAGGCCATGACCCTGGGCGACCGCATCGTCATCATGAAGGACGGCTTCGTCCAGCAGATCGGCACCCCCCAGGAGGTCTTTGACCACCCCGCCAACCTCTTCGTGGCCGGCTTCATCGGGATGCCCCAGATGAACTTTGTGGACGCGGAGCTCACCCGGGAGAACGGCCGCTACGCCGTCCGCACCGGCGGCATCACCGTGGACCTGGCCGACGAGAAGCAGGCCCGCCTGGCCGCCCACGATGTCCAGCCCCAGACCGTCACCCTGGGCGTCCGGCCGGAGCACATCATGCTCTGCGCCGACGGCATCAAGGGCCGGGTGGACGTGTCCGAGATGATGGGCTCCTCCATCCATCTGCACATCACCACCAACGACGGGGCCGACGTGGTCCTCATCGTGCCCACCAACGGCGACGCCGCCCACTTCCCCATGGGCAGCGAGGTCAACATGGTGTTCGGCGGCAACGTGGCCCACGTGTTCAGCAAGGCCGACGGCCACAATCTGGAGTATTGATCTTACCCATAGAGACGCGCCCCGCGGCTTTTTGTCTTATCTCGGCCAGTCCAGGCCCCTGGGCAGGCCCAGCAGATAGTCCGCGCTCACCCGGTAGAACCGGCACAGGGTGATCACATGCTGCACGGGGATGGGCCGCTTGCCCAACTCGTACTCGCTGTAATAGCTCTGGGAGGTGCTCAGCAGCCGGGCCACGTCGGTCTGGGTCAGGTCCCGGTCCTCCCGCAGGGCCCGCAGCCGGTCGCCGATCCGCATGGACAGCCCCCCTCCCGTTTCTTGTACGGAAATTATAGCATAGCTGATATGTAAGCTATTGACTTTAGCCGATATATCAGCTATTATGATCGTAAGCGGGCCGTTTTACCCCCGGTCCGCCCCCGACTTCCCCCACGCCGGACAGTTTTTTCCACAAAATGCTTGCGCGGTCAGTCCAACGGTGCTACTATAGGGGTATCATAACGCCCATGGGCGTTATGCGTTTCCACGTGGAAACGCGCGAAAGGATAATCTACAAGGAGGAAAACACATGAAACGCAAGATTTTAACTGTTCTGCTGGCTCTCATGATGGTCGTGGGCCTGCTGCCCATGGCGGCGCTGGCGGCAGAGCCGCCTGTCGCGCAGATCGGCGATACGCCGTATGATACGCTGGCGAAAGCTGTCTCTGCCGCCGAGGCCGGCAAGACTGTCACCCTGCTGAAGGACACTGACGTTACAACCACAATTGCCTTTGTGAATAAGGCCATTACGCTTGACCTGAACGGGAAGACGGTCACCGGTACCTTCACCGACAACTTTTCCGTCATTGAGGCGGGCGCGGGTGCTTCCCTGACTGTTCAGGACACCAGTGTTGCCGGCACGGGCAAAATCGCTTCCAATAAGTATGGTATCAGCGCCAGAGATGGCGGTACCCTCATTGTGAAGAGCGGTACGATTGAGTCTGAGTATGCGGCTCTGTCTGGCAATAACACTGCTGGCGACATGAACTTCACCGTCAACGGCGGTACGCTGACCGCCAAGTATGGCCCGGCTATCTATATGCCCGGCCAGGTGAACCTGATTATCACTGATGGCGTTCTGAACGGCGGTATCTCTCTCCGTATGGGTCAGGTCAGCATCAGCGGTGGTACGATCAATGCCGCGACGGATAGCCTTGATTCTCCTGCGGAATATTATGATTATTCCGGTAATGCTTGGCTGCCTGACGCTCTGTATGTGTTTGGCGGCACCTATACCAGCGGAAATACCACCTATGGCAACTCTCTGAACCTGAATATCACCGGCGGCACCTTCAATTGCGCCAACGGTCAGGGCAGCGCGGTCGCCATTTATGACCTCGGCAAGGTTGAGCAGACGATGAACGTCACCATTTCCGGCGAGGCCAAGCTCGGCACCAACTCCACTACCCGCAACGCCTATGATGTGTTGAACCTGAATGATATTGGTGTGACCAACCCCAAGACTGGCTATGGCACGTATAGCGGCCATGTCAGTACCGCTATCACCGGCGGCCACTTCACTTCCGACCCCACTTCTTATGTTGACACCGACAGCTATTACGTGGTCCCCTCTGAGGAGGCTGGCTACACCTACACTGTCTCCACCACTCCGCCCACCGAAGTCCCTGTGTTTGTGAAGGACAACACTGCTGCTGATGTTACCGGTGACGTTACCGGCCTGACCGATACGGACAAGACCGCTATCTCCAGCAATACCAAGGTCACTGGCGTTGCCGACGCTGTCAACGAGGGCGCTCTGGTCAAGGCTGCTGGCGTTGACGTCAATGGCAAAGACGTTAAGAAGGTCGACGTTGAAACCAGGGTCGAGGTCAACCTCACTGGCGGCAACCTCACTGGCGAGGCCAAAGAGAAAACCCTGACCTTCGAGGCCAAGCCCGTTGCCACCATCACCGTCACAAAGGATGACAGCGCCCCTGAGGTCAAGAATAAAGTTGAGGTTCCCAACTCTCTGCTGAGCGGCGACATCACCGTCAAGCTGCCCCTGCCCACGGGCTTCAACCCCAAGCAGATCAAGCACACC
>CAVJBM010000052.1:0-2572 GCA_963647775.1 Anaerovibrio sp. | reverse complement strand
GGAGCACTCTTCGCCGTGGTCGTGGTCGTAGTGATGGTGGTGCTCGTGCCCGTCCTCGTCGTGGTCGTGGTGATGATGGTGCTCGTGGTCGTCGTCATCGTCATCGTGGTCGTGATGGTGGTGATGATGCTCGTGATGATGCTCGTGCTCGTCATCGTCATCATCATCATCATCATCGTCGTGATGGTGGTGGCAGGAGCAGTCGGGGTCGTCGCACTCCTCGCCGTCGTGATGGTGGTGATGGTGGTGCTCCGCCTCGTCGGCCTCGTGGTCGGCCCGCAGCTTGGCCAGCACCTCGTCCGCCAGAGAGACCTTCTCAATGGCGGCCAGGATGGTCTTGCCGTCCAGCTGGTCCCAGGGGGTGGTGAGGATGGCGGCGTCGGGGTTCTTCTCCCGCAGCAGGGCCACGGCGGCCTCCAGCTTCTCCTGGGTCAGGTTCTGGGTGCGGGAGAGGATGATGGTGCCGGCGGTCTCCACCTGGTTGTTGTAGAACTCGCCGAAGTTCTTCATGTAGAGCTTCACCTTGGCGGCATCGGCCACGGTGACGAAGCTGTTCAGCTTCATGTCGCTGCTGCCGGCCACGGTGTTCTCCACCGCCACGATCACGTCGGACAGCTTGCCCACGCCGGAGGGCTCGATGAGGATGCGGTCGGGGTGGAACTGAGCCTCCACCTCCTTGAGGGCGGCGGAGAAGTCCCCCACCAGGGAGCAGCAGATGCAGCCGGAGGACATCTCGGAGATCTGCACGCCGGAGTCCTTCAGAAAGCCGCCATCGATGCTGATCTGGCCGAACTCGTTCTCGATGAGCACCAGCTTCTCGCCCTTGTAGGCTTCCGCGATGAGCTTCTTGATGAGGGTGGTCTTGCCCGCCCCCAGGAAGCCGGAGATAATGTCGATCTTTGTCATGGTAAAAACCTCTTTTCGGGTATGGCCCAAATTTGTTGTGAGATATTATAGCACATCGGTAGGAAAATGCAAGGCCCGCAGTCAGGCCGGGCCTTGAAAGGAAGAAAAATTTTGCATAAAATCAGGGAAAACCCCTTGCGCTCCGGGAATAATTGTGCTATGATGCTTCTGTTAGTAAGAGGAAGTAAGCAAGAGTGAGGCGTCTGCCTCACTCTTTCTTTTCGAAAGGAGGCGTTTCCCTGTGGCAAAGGTGACTGACGCGGTGGCCGGCCTGGCCCGGCCCATCGTGGAGCAGGCCGGCTGCACCCTGTGGGACGTGGAGTACGTCAAGGAGGCCGGCGAGTGGTTCCTCCGGGTCTACATCGACCGGGAGGGCGGCGTGGATATCGACTGCTGCGAGGCGGTGTCCCGGCCCCTGTCCGACCTGCTGGACGAGGCCGATCCCATCCCGGGCTCCTACACCTTCGAGGTGTCCTCCGCGGGGCTGGACCGGGTGCTGCGCCTGCCGGAGCACTTCGCCGCGTGCGCGGGGCAGCAGGTGGACGTGAAGCTGTACCGGCCGGTGGACGGCCGCAAGGAGTATACCGGCGCCCTGGCGGGCTATGAGGACGGCGACGTCCTGGTGGACGACAGGCGATTTGAGAAAAAGGACGTGGCCCAGGTGCGGCTCCACGTCACATTCTGAAGGAGATATCACCATGGCTAAAAAGAAGACCCCTGTGAAGAACACGGAGCTGGACGCCAAGGAATTTTTCGCCGCCATCTCCGATATCGAGCGGGAGAAGGGCATCCCCAAAAGCTACATGATCGAGAAGATCACCCAGGCGCTGGTGGCCGCCTACCGGCGTGACCACGAGGGCATCACCGACAACGTCACCGTGGAGGCCAACGAGGAAAAGTGCGAGGTCCGCATGTTCGTCCGCAAGGACGTGGTGGAGGAGGTCGACAACCCCTGCACCGAGATGAGCCTGGCCGACGCCCAGAAGGCCCTGCCCCGCGCCCAGCTGGGCGACGTGCTGCGCATTGAGATCAAGCCCAAAAACTTCGGCCGCATCGCCGCCCAGACCGCCCGCCAGGTCATCATCCAGGGCATGCACGAGGCGGAACGCGGCCTGATCTTCGACGAGTTCTCCTCCAAGGAGCACGAGATCCTCACCGGCACCGCCACCCGCGTGGACGAGCGCACCGGCAGCGTGGTGGTGCGGCTTACCTCCGGCAGCGAGTTCACCGACGCCTACCTCGCCCCCGGCGAGCAGGTGAAGGGCGAGACCATCCGCGAGGGCGACCGCATCCGCGTCTACGTGGTGGAGGTCCGCCGCTCCACCCGGGGCCCCCAGGTGCTCATCTCCCGCACCCACCCCGGTCTGGTCAAGCGCCTGTTCGAGCTGGAGGTGCCCGAGATCTACGACGGCACCGTCCAGGTCATGTCCATCGCCCGCGAGGCGGGCAGCCGCACCAAGCTGGCCGTGTGGAGCGAGGACGAGAACGTGGACCCCATCGGCGCCTGTGTCGGCCCCCGGGGCCAGCGGGTCAACGCCGTGGTGGAGGAGCTGCGGGGCGAGAAGGTGGACATCATCAAGTACTCCGACGACCCTGCCCAGTACGTGGCCGCCGCCCTGGCCCCCGCCGATGTGCTCAGCGTCACCGAGATCGAGGAGGGCAAGAG
>CAVJBM010000051.1:0-5194 GCA_963647775.1 Anaerovibrio sp. | reverse complement strand
GTGGTGTTCGTGGGGGCGGCGGTGTATCTGAACTGGTCGTACAACCGCCAGTCCGCCCAGACGGACAAGGAAAAGGGCGACACCGGGAAGCTGCTGGGGCAGAGCACCCTGGTCAGCGGCACGGAGGACGGGGCCGACGCCCAGGACGGCAGCGAGCCCACCGACGTCAAGACCGGTACGGGCTACTTTGCCTCCGCCCGGCTCAACCGCCAGCAGGCCCGGGACAGCGCTCTGGAGCTGCTCCAGAAGGCGGCGGCCGACGAAAAGGCGGACCAGACCATGGTGGACGAGGCCAACGCCTCCATCCAGGCCATGGCGGCCTGCACCATGTCGGAGGCCCAGGTGGAGAACCTGGTGACGGCCAAGGGCTACGGGGACTGCGTCTGCTTCATCGGCGACGGCAGCGCCAGCGTGGTGGTGTCCGCCACCGAGGGCGGCCTGGGGGAGACCGACATCGCCAAGATCATGGAGATCGTGCAGGAGGAGACCGGCCTCTCCGCCCAGCGCATCAAGATCATCGAGGCAGAGCCCTGACGGGCAAATAGGGATTGAATTCTCACGTTTCCGGTGGTATAATACCTTCGATTCCCAAATCGAAAGGAGCGTGAGGCCCGTGTCCGAGAGCAAGGAGTACATCTCCCGCCAGGAGGAACTGGGCAACATCAATATCTCAGAGGAGGTCCTGGCCGCCCTGGCCGGCGCCGCGGCTCTCGAGGTAGAGGGCGTCGGTGCGCTGGGCTCCGGTCTCAGCAGCGATATGGCCGCTCGCGCCGGGCGCAAGGCCCTCTCCAAGGGGGTCCATCTGACCGTGGCCGGGGACGAGGTCACCGTGAGCATCGCCGTGCTGGTGAAGTACGGCCATGTGGTGCCCGATGTGGCCGCCGCGGTGCAGGACGCGGTCAAAAGCGCGCTGGAGAACACCAGCGGTCTGCGTGTGGCCGGCGTGAACGTCACGGTGGCCGGCGTGGCCTTTTCCAAGTAAGTAAGGACCTGAAACAGAGCCGGGCGCTGTCCCGGCTCTGTTTTTGCGCGTATTTTCCCCGATAAAATTGCGAAACGGGGTTCCTTTTTTCCTGCGGACAGTGTATAATATACTGTATATTCAAAATCGGGGCTCTGCGCCCCTTTACCGAACGAACCGGCGCCTGCGCCGTGAAAGGATGAACGAATCTATGATGACCAGAAACACCGCCCGTGAGGTGGCCATGCACCTCACCTTTGAGCTGGCCTTTTCCGACGTGAAGGCGGACGACCTGCTGGCCCGGGAGCTGACGCCGGAGGCCTTTGAGGCCCGCGCGGCGGAGGAGCCCCGCCTGTACGGCGAGTTCCCCGGGGAGGACCAGCTTGCCTACATCACCGGCCTGGTCCGCGGCACCGCCGACCACGGCGCGGAGTTGGACGGCTACATCGAAAAGTACGCCAAGGGCTGGAAGTTCTCCCGCATCGACCGGGTGGCCGCCGCCATCATGCGCCAGGCCATGTACGAGATCCTCTACCGCCCCGATGTGCCCAACAAGGCCGCCATCAACGAGGCGGTGGAGATCTCCAAGCGCTACGTGGACGACGATGTGGTGAAGTTCATCAACGGGATCCTGGGCGCTTTCGTGCGGGCGGAATTCCCGGAGCAGGAGTGAGCCATGGACGGACTGTGCCTGGGCTTTGACACCAGCAACTACACCACCTCCGCCGCCGTGTTCGATGGGCTCTCCGGCGAGAACCGGGGCCGCCTGCTGACGGTGGAGCCCGGCTCCCTGGGCCTGCGGCAGAGCGAGGCCCTGTTCCAGCACGTGAAGCGCCTGCACCTGATGGTGGAGCAGCTGCGCGATGATGGACTGATCGGTTCCATCCGGGCCGTGGGGGCCTCCACCCGCCCCCGGGAGGTGGAGGGGTCCTACATGCCCTGCTTTCTGGTGGGGGAGGGGCAGGGCCGCAGCCTGGCCGCCGCCCTTGGTGTGCCCTTTGTGGCCTGCTCCCATCAGCAGGGACACATCGCTGCCGCAGCCTGGTCCGCCGGGCGGGAGGACCTGATGGACCGGCCCCACCTGGCCTGGCATCTGTCCGGCGGCACCACGGAGCTGCTCTATGTGGAGCCAGAGGGCTGCATGGTGCGGGCCCGGCTCATCGGCGGCACCACGGACATCTCCGCCGGTCAGCTGGTGGACCGCATCGGCGTGTCCATGGGCATGGAATTCCCGGCGGGAAAGGCCATGGATGCCCTCAGTATGGAGTCTGAACAGGAAAAACACTTTACAGTGAAAACGTCAGAGGGAAAGTTCTCCCTGTCCGGCATGGAGAACAAGATCGGGGCCATGGCCCAGGGCGGAGCCGCCCCGGCGGACGTGGCCCGCTACACCTTTGAGACGCTGGCCTCCGTGCTGGAGCGCACCACCCAGTGGGCCAAGGAGACTTACGGCGACCTACCGGTGCTCTGCTCCGGCGGGGTGGCCTCCAACACCCTTCTGCGCCGCCGGCTGGAGCCCCTGGGCACCATTTTTGCCCCGGCCAAGTACTCCACCGACAATGCCCTGGGCGTGGCCATCCTCACCCACCGGGCGGTGGAGCGGGGGGCGGTCTGATGGAACCCGGGCGCTTTCCCGTCTATTCCGTCTCCCAGGTCAACGGCCATGTGAAGCGGCTGCTGGACGGCGACGGCCTGCTGTCCGGCCTGCTGGTGCGGGGGGAGATCTCCAACTACAAATGCTACCCCTCCGGGCACCACTATTTTTCTTTGAAGGACACCCAGAGCGCCATCCGCTGCGTCCTCTTCCGGGGGGACGCGGCCCGGCTGCGCTTCCGCCCGGCCAACGGCATGAGCATCGTCGCCTTCGGCCGGGTGTCGGCCTTTCCCCGGGACGGGCAGTATCAGCTTTACTGCACGGAACTCTTTCCCGATGGCCAGGGGGCGCTGGATCAGGCCTTTGAGCAGCTGCGCCTGCGGCTGGAGCAGGAGGGCCTGTTCGACCCCGCCCGCAAGCAGGCTCTGCCCGCGTTCCCCAGGCGGATCGCCCTGGTGACCTCGCCCGCCGGGGCCGCCGTGCGGGATATGATCCGGATTTTAGGGGCCCGCTGGCCCATGGCCGGGGTGCTGGTGACGCCGGTGCGGGTCCAGGGCGAGGGGGCCGCGGAGGAGATCGCCGCCGCCATCCACGCCCTCAACAACCGGGCGGATATCGACCTGATCATCACCGGCCGGGGCGGCGGCTCCCGGGAGGACCTGTGGGCCTTCAACGAGGAGTGCGTGGCCCGGGCCATCGCCGTGTCCAACATCCCGGTGATCTCCGCCGTGGGGCACGAGCCCGACGTGAGTATTTCCGACTACGCGGCGGATCTGCGGGCGGCCACGCCGTCCAATGCCGCGGAACTGGCTGTGCCCGACCAGGCGGACATGCGTGCCCGCATCGAGAGCCTCCGCCGCCGTCTGGCCGCCGCCCAGCGGGCCCGGCTGGCCGGGGCCCGGCGGGAGTTGGAGCGCCTGCGGCAGAGCAGGATGCTCCGGGACATGCGGGCCCCCATTCAGGACCGGCGGCTCCTGCTGGACAGCGACCAGCGGCGGCTGGCCATGGCCTTGGACCGGCAGATCAAGGCCCGCCGGACGGCCCTGGCCCGGCTCAGCGCCGGGCTGGACGCCATGAGCCCCCTGAAGGTCCTGGGCCGGGGCTACGCCATCGCCCGGAAGGGGGACCAGGTGCTGACCTCCGTCCGCCAGGCAGAGCCTGGAGAGCCTTTGGAAATCATGCTGTCTGACGGTGTGCTCCGCTGTCGGACCGAGGAAAAGGAGGAGCGGACATGGCAGTGAAAAAGCAGTCCTTTGAGCAGTCCCTGGCCCGGCTGGAGGAGATCGTCCGGAAGCTGGAGCAGGGGGAGTGCGGCCTGGACGAGTCCCTGAAACTCTTTGAGGAAGGGGCCAAGCTGGCCGACAGCTGCAATGCGCTTCTGGACCAGGCGGAGCAGAAGGTGGACATCCTCCTGAACGCCCAGACCGGCGAGGAAGCCGCTTTTGACAAAGGAGAGGAATGACATGACCTATACGGAAGAATACGAGCAGGCCCGCCAGCTGGTGGAGCATGAGCTGGACCGGGCCTTCGCCGGCGATGCCCCCCAGCGGGAGCTGCTGGACGCCATGCGGTACAGCCTGCTGGCCGGAGGCAAGCGCATCCGGCCGGTGCTGACGCTGAAGTTCTGCCAGGCCCTGTGCGGCGATATGGAGCCCGCTCTGGACTATGCCTGTGGAGTAGAAATGCTTCACACCTATTCCCTCATCCACGACGATCTGCCCTGCATGGACAACGACGATCTCCGCCGGGGCAAGCCCACCTGCCACAAGGTGTACGGCGAGTGCTACGCTGTGCTGGCGGGGGATGCCCTCCAGGCGGAGGCCTTCTGCCGTCTGGCCACCTCCAAGCGGGCGGCGGTTGGCTCCGGCGGCCTGGCCTGCGCCATTCTGGCGGAGGCGGCGGGGGCCTCCGGCGGCATCTGCGCCGGCCAGTATCTGGACATCGCCGGGGAGGGCAAGCCCCTCACCGAGGGCGACCTCACCCAGATCCACCTGTGGAAGACCTCGGCCCTGCTGAAGGCGGCCTGCCTGCTGGGGCTGGCGGCATCCCCGGTGCCCGCCACGGAGGAGCAGATCGAGGGCGCCGCCCGCTACGCCAGCGAACTGGGCATGGCCTTCCAGATCCGGGACGACATGCTGGATCGGGAGTCCACCACCGAGGAACTGGGTAAGCCCGTGGGCTCCGACGCCGCCAATGAAAAGACCACCTTCGCCACCCTGTACGGCCACGAAAAGTGCGTCCGGCTGGTGGAGGAGCACACTGCCGCCGCCAAGGCGGCCCTGACCGGGCTGTTCCCGGACACGGCGTTCCTGTGCCGCCTGGCGGACGAACTGGCAGGGCGCAGGAAGTGAGCGCTTCTGCATTTAGATCCAAAAGAGAGGGGGCCGGCCGATGATACCGGAGCAGCTGGATCAGATCACCGATCAGCAGGCAAAGCAGCTGTGCGACGAACTGCGGGAGCGGATCATCGACAGTGTCTCCCGCACCGGCGGCCATCTGGCCTCCAGCCTGGGGGCGGTGGAGCTCACCGTGGCCATCCACCGGGTGTACGACCTGAATGTGGACCGGCTGGTGTTCGACGTGGGCCACCAGTGCTACGCCCATAAGTATCTCACCGGCCGCGGGGCGCTGATGAACAC
>CAVJBM010000050.1:0-3603 GCA_963647775.1 Anaerovibrio sp. | reverse complement strand
CTGTTCCAGAAGGCCAAGGCCCTGGTGCCCCTGCTGGTGCCGCTGTTCATCTCCGCCTTCCGCCGGGCCGACGAGCTGGCCACCGCCATGGAGTGCCGCTGCTATCACGGCGGCGAGGGGCGGACCCGGCTGAACGTGCTCCGCTTCCGGCAGGCGGACGCCCTGTTCATGCTGTGCGCCGCGGCGCTGGCGGTGGGCATCGGCTTTCTGGGCCGCGCGGGGCTGTGAGGGGCGGCCTGCGGCCGCCCGCGGGCCGCTGAGGGCAGCGGCCCCTACAGACCTCCCGGCGGCCGGACGGCCCGCCTGCGGTACGGGCCGGATCAAAAACGAAAGGCGGCGGTGGCCGTGTACGAAAAAAATATCGCCCTGCGGCTGAGCTACACCGGCACCGCCTACCACGGCTGGCAGGTGCAGAAAAACGGCGTCACCGTGGCGGAGACGCTGGAAAAGGCCCTCAGCGAGGTGGTGGGCCACCCGGTGAAGGTCACCGGGGCCGGCCGCACCGACGCCGGCGTCCACGCCGCCACCTACATCGCCAACTTCCGCACCAACTCCCGCATCCCGCTGGACCGGCTGCCCCTGGCGGTGAACACCGTGCTGCCCGACGACATCGTGGTGTCCAGGGCCACCCAGGTCAGCGACGAGTTCAACGCCATCGGCTCCTGCCTGAAAAAGGAATACACCTATAAAATTTACAACTCCCGCATCCGGGACCCCTTCTACGTGCACCGGGTGTGGTTCTACCCCCGGCTGCTGGACGAGAGGATCATGGCGGAGGCCGCCGCCCAGTTCGTGGGCACCCACGACTTCGCCGCCGTGCGCTCCGTGGGCACCGAGACCCGCACCACCGTCCGCACCGTCCACTACTTCGACGTGGAGCGGCAGGATAAGCTCATCCTGTGCCGGGTGTGCGCCGACGGCTTCCTGTACAACATGGTGCGGGCCATGGTGGGCACCTGCGTCTACGCCGCCGAGGGCAAGCTGGCCCCGGCGGACATCCCCGCCATCCTCGAATCCCGCAACCGCACTCTGGCGGGGCCCACGGCCCCTCCTGACGGACTGTATATGACCAACCTTTGGTATGATGAGGACGTACTCTGATGAAGGAAAAGCGCGAACACCCACAACCGAATACGCCGGACGCACCGGAGCAGGCCGCCCCCAAGGGGAAAAGGCGGCCGCGGTTCCTGCTGCGGCTCATCGCGGCGGTGCTCATCCTGGCGGTGGCCCTGGGGGCCGTGGCCGCCGTGGTGTACCGGGACCGGCTCAACGCCGACAGCATCAAGCGCTGGTTCCGCTACCGCACCCTCACCCTCAGCGACAACGGGCAGGCGGAGTCCTTCCCCTATGACGGGGAACTGACCGACACCTTCGCCGCCCTGGACGGGGACCTGCTGGTGTGCTCCCGCAACGCCGTCTCCCTGTACTCCGCCAGCGGCACCCGGTACGTGAGCCAGCCGGTGTCCATGGACCACCCGGTGGTGACGGAAAACGGCAGCCTGGCCGCGGTGTACGACGCCGGGGGCTCCGCCCTCTATGTACTGGGCCAGCGGCAGCTGATCTGGACCGCCGAGGGGCTGGAGGGCATCCTCTCCGTCCGGCTGAACAAAAGCGGGATGCTCACCGTGGTCACCCAGGGCAGCGGCTCCCGGGGGACGGTGACGGTGTACGACTCCGCCTACGCCCCGCTGGTCAGCGTGAAGCTGACCTCCGCCTATGTGATGGACGCCGCCCTGTCCGACGACGGCAGGACCCTGGCCATCGTCACCGTGGGGCAGGAGGGCGGCAGCTTTTCCTCCGGCCTGGCCCTCTACACCCTGAACACCGGCGCCGGCGGGGATTTTACCCCCGACCTCACCTGCTCCCTGGGCAGCGGCACGGTGCTGGACGTGCGCCACACGGCGGACCGGCTGTGGGCCCTCAGCGACGTGGGGCTCACCGTCACCGACCGGGCGGGAGACACCGTCTCCGTCAGCTGGGAGAGCCGCTATCTCAAGCGCTACACCCTGGCGGGGGACGGCTTCGCCGCCGCCCTGCTGGGCAAATACCGGGCGGGCAGCCAGGCGGAGCTGTGGGTGCTGTCCGCCGACGGCGGCAAGGCCGTCCTGGACTGCCGGGAGCAGGTGCTGGCCCTGTCCGCCGCCGGGCGCTACCTGGCGGTGCTCACCGGCAGCCGGCTGGACATCTACACCGCCGACCTGACCCTCTACGCCTCCCTGGACGACACCCAGGGGGCGCGGAATGTGCTGATGCGGGCGGACGGCTCGGCCATGCTCATCGCGCCGGACGCCGCGCACTACTATGTGCCCTGACAGGAGGGACTTTTATGACCGCATATCTGTTTGACATCGCCATCCTCGTCATTCTGGCGCTGTTCGCCATTTTCGGGGCCCGGAAGGGCTTCGTGCTCACCCTGTTCGGCCTGGCGGGGCTGTTCGTCGCCTTTTTCGGCGCCCGGTTCCTGTCCGCCAGGCTGTACCAGCCGGTAAGCGACCTCATCCAGCCGGGCATTTACGAGACCATCACCGGCGTGGGCCGCGGCGACTCCGACCCCGCCCCCTCCCCCAGCCCGGACGCGGAGCCGGAGAGCTCCGCCGGGGACCGCAGCGACGCCGCCCTCTCCCTGGACGACCTGCTGGAGCGCATCAAGTCCGCCGACCTGTACAAGGGCCTCACCGACCTGCTGGAGGACGCGGTGCACACCGATAAGATCCAGGAGGACACCGGCTCCCCTGCCGGCGCGCTGGCAGACTACGCGGCGGACCTCATCGCCAAGGCGGTGCTGTTCCTCGCCGGATTCCTGGTGATCCTGCTGCTGTGGACCCTGCTGGGGCGGCTGCTGGACCTGGCCTGCCGGCTGCCGGTGCTGTCCGCCGCCAACCATCTGGGGGGCGCGGCCCTGGGGCTGGTGAAGGGCGCCCTCATCGTCATCCTTCTGGTGTGGCTGGGGCAGCTGTTCAGCCTGATCCCCCGGCAGCCGGAGACGCCGGTGCTCCGGCTGTTCTCCAACGGCAACCTCATCCGGCTTCTGGACGGATTGGTAAAATAAAATTCCGGCAATATTCATGACATATTCATATTTATCTGCTATGATTACCCTTAGATAAATATTTCCCCTCTGAAAGGAGAACCGACTATGCAGCCGACACTGTGTACCCGCTGCCACAAAAACGTGGCCGTGGTCTTTGTCACCCGCATTGAGGGCAATGAGGCCAAAAATGAAGGGCTGTGCCTGAAATGCGCCCGTGAGCTGGGCATCAAGCCCGTGGACGATATGATGAAGAAGATGGGCATTTCCGATGACGATCTGGAGAGCATCTCCAATGAGATGATGTCCGCCTTCGGCGGCGCCGAGGGCCTGGAGAATCTGATGGGCGGCGCCGGGGACGAGGAGGACGACGAGGACGATGAGGACGACGACGGCCGCACCGCCACCTTCCCCTTCCTGAACAAGCTGTTCGGCGCCCAGCAGCCCCAGGAGGGCGGCAGCCCCAACCGGGGCGAAAAGCCCGGCTCCGCCAAGCAGGAGCAGCCCAAGGGCGAGAAGGCCCCCAAGCGCAAATTTCTGGAGAACTACTGCATCTCCCTCACCCGCAAGGCCGC
>CAVJBM010000049.1:0-10253 GCA_963647775.1 Anaerovibrio sp. | reverse complement strand
TGAGCTAACCTGTTTGCCCTCTGCCCTTAAAAGCGTTGATTTTACTGGGTTTCTGATTGTTTTCCTATGTCAACGCTCTTGACGGCGGGGGGATTTTTCATTACACCAGCTGAATGATGGCGAGCTCCGCTGCGTCGCCGCGGCGGGGGCCCATCTTCAGGACGCGGGTGTAGCCGCCGTTGCGGTCGGCGTACTTGGGGCCGATCTCCTGGAACAGCTTCTTGGCCACGTCCTCCTTGGTCACATAGGACAGCACCTGACGGTAGGCAGCCAGGTCGTTCTTCTTGGCCAGGGTGATCATCTTCTCAGCGATGGGGGCGACCTCCTTCGCGCGGGCGAAAGTGGTCTTGATCTGACCATTCTCCAGCAGGTAGGTGGTCATGGCGCGCAGCATGGCGCGGCGCTGGTCGCTGGTTCTGCCCAGCTTACGGTTCTTAGCCATTGTTAGCACTCCTTCGACCTCGCGTGGCGAGGTTCTGTCTTGAATTCGTTCCGGCGCCCGTGAGGGACATTCTGTGCGCGGAGAGGAACGTTACATACCCCCGCGCCGCCGATCTGAGCCAAAGGCTCAGAAACCGATCCGCAGATCAGTTATTTTCATCACTGGCCAGGGACAGGCCCATCATGGCCAGCTTGTTGATGACCTCTTCCAGGGACTTGCGGCCCAGGTTGCGCACCTTCATCATCTCGTCCTCGGTCTTGGAGATCAGGTCCTCGACGGTGTTGATGTTGGCCCGCTTGAGGCAGTTGAAGGACCGGACGGAGAGGTCCAGCTCCTCGATGGTGAGCTCCAGCACCTTATCCCGCTGGGCCTCCGCCTTCTCCACCACCGTGGCCTTGGAGCCCATGGCCTCGGACAGGTCGGTGAAGAGAGTGAAGTGGTCCACCAGGATGCGGGCGCCCAGCGACACGGCGTCACGGGCGGAGATGGTACCGTTGGTCCACACCTCCAACGTGAGCTTGTCGTAGTCGGTGGCATCGCCCACACGGGTGTTCTCCACGGTGTAGTTGACCTTGCGCACGGGGGTGTACACAGAGTCCACCGGGATGACCCCGATGGGGGTCTGGGGCGTCTTGTTGCGGTCGGCAGTCACGTAGCCGCGGCCCTGAGAGAGGGTGAGCTCCATGTTCAGGGAGGCGTCGGGACCCAGGGTAGCGATGTGGTGCTCCGGATTGAGGATCTCCACGTCGCTGTCGGCCTTGATGTCGCCGGCGGTGACAACGCCCTCGCCGGTGGCCTCGATATAGACCGTCTTCACGCCGTCGCTGTGCAGCTTGGCGATGATGCCCTTGATGTTCAGGACGATCTCGGTCACGTCCTCCTTGACGCCGGGGATGGTGCTGAACTCGTGCTGGACGCCGGCGATCTTGATGGTGGTGACCGCGGTGCCGGGCAGGGAGGACAGCAGGATCCGCCGCAGGGAGTTGCCGATGGTGGTTCCGTAGCCCCGCTCGAGAGGCTCGACCACGTACTTGCCGTAGGACTCGTCATCCACGTTCTCGATGCACTCGATACGCGGCTTCTGGATTTCTACCATATCGTGATTACCCTCCTTTTACTAATAACAATGTGCCGAAAAACGGCCTTGGTGTTGAGGGCAGGAGCATTACTTGGAATACAACTCCACGATCAGGTTGACGGCCAGCTCGAAATCCAGGTCGTCACGGCCGGGCATGGCGATGACCTTGCCCTCCAGGGGGGCGTTCTTGGTCTTCTCCAGCCACTTGGGGGCGGCTACGAAGCGGTCGTCCTCCACCATCTTCTTGAACTTGGCGCTGGAACGGCTCTTGTCGCACACGGCGATGACGTCACCGGTCTTGACCAGGTAAGAGGGGATGTTCACCCGCTTGCCGTTGACGGTGAAGTGTCCGTGGTTGACCAGCTGACGGGCCTCCCGGCGGGTGTTGGCCAGACCCAGACGGAACACCACGTTGTCCAGGCGGCGCTCCAGCAGGGTGACCAGCTCGTCGCCGGTGTTGCCCTTCATGCTGGCGGCCTTCAGATAGTAGGCGTGGAACTGCTTCTCCAGCACGCCGTAGATGAACTTCGCCTTCTGCTTCTCGGTCAGCTGGAGGGCGTACTCGCTCTTCTTGCTTCTCCGCTGGGGGCCGGGGTTCCGGTTGGACTCCTTGCTGACGCCCATGACAGCGGGGGAAATACCCAGCGTTCTGCAACGCTTCAGGTAGGGCTGCATATTCTTAGCCATAGTTTCGGTTTTCCTCCTTCCAGATTACACGCGGCGGCGCTTGGGCGGACGGCAGCCGTTGTGGGGAACGGGAGTCACGTCCTTGATGAGGGTGACCTCCAGGCCCACGGCCTGCAGAGCCCGGATGGCGGCCTCACGGCCCTGGCCGGGACCCTTGACGTACACCTCGACGCTCTTGAGGCCGCACTGCTCGATGGCAGCGTTGGCGGCGGTCTCAGCGGCGGTCTGGGCGGCGAAGGGGGTGGACTTGCGGGAACCGCGGAAGCCCATCTCGCCGGAGGAAGCCCAGGACAGGGCGTTGCCCTGCATATCGGTCACGGTGACCATGGTGTTGTTGAAGGAGGAACGGATGTGCACCTGGCCCTTCTCCACATTCTTGCGCTCGCGACGGCGCTTGACGACTTTCTTTGCGTTAGCCATTGTGTATTCCCCTCCTTACTTCTTCTTGTTGGCCACAGTGCGCTTCGGGCCCTTGCGGGTCCGGGCGTTGGTCTTGGAGCGCTGGCCCCGCACAGGCAGACCCTTGCGGTGACGGATGCCGCGATAGCAGCCGATCTCGGTCAGGCGCTTGATGTCCATTGCAACGTTACGGCGCAGATCGCCCTCCACGGTGTACTCGTGGCTGATGATCTCACGCAGCTTGGCCTCCTCCGCGTCGGTCAGGTCCTTCACGCGGGTATCGGGGTTGACGCCAGCCTCCTTGAGGATCTTGTTGGCGCTGGTACGGCCAATGCCGTAAATATAGGTGAGTCCGATCTCGACTCGCTTTTCCTTCGGCAGATCAATGCCGGCAATACGTGCCATAGTTCTCTTACGCCTCCTTTAACCTTGTCTCTGCTTGTGCTTGGGGTTCTCGCAAATGACCATAACTCTGCCCTTGCGCTTGATGATCTTGCACTTCTCGCACATGGGCTTGACAGACGGTCTGACTTTCATGATGTTTAACCTCCTGTGAATGCCTTGATGGCCCCGGGCGCGGCGGAGGCAAGGCCCCGGCCGCGATCGGTCGTGAATGGTTACTTGGAACGCCAGGTGATCCGGCCGCGGGTCAGATCGTAGGGTGACATCTGGACCGTGACCTTGTCGCCGGGCAGGATGCGGATGAAGTTCATCCGCAGTTTGCCGGAAATGTGAGCCAGGATGATGTGGCCGTTGCCGATGTCCACGTTGAACGTGGTGTTGGGCAGGGCTTCGGTGACGATGCCCTCCAGCTCGATCATATCGTCTTTTGCCAAAGCGTCATACCTCCATTCGGTCCCGGATCTGGGCCAGGGCGCGGCGCAGTTCCCTGTCGCCGACGGTCTGGCCGGACCGGACTTTTTCAAGGATTGGGTGCTCCACTCCGTCCACAAGCGCGACGTGAACGCCGTTTTTCCGCTTGGGGCGGCTCACCCGCCGCCGCTTCCCGTCGGCCAGCAGCAGCCGGTCCCCCTCCGCGTCCAGGACGCAGTAGAGGGTCCCGCTGTCGTGCCCCCGCAGGGAGCGGACGATCTGGGCTTTCTCGAACCTCATGGCGGCGGCCTCAGTTGCACACCGTGAGGATCTCAGGGTCGCCATCGGTGATGAGCAGGGTATTTTCATAGTGCGCCGCCAGGGAGCCGTCCGCCGTAACGGTGGTCCAGCCGTCCTTGAGGACGTTCACATGCCAATCTCCTGCGCAGACCATGGGCTCCACCGCGATGGTCATACCCGGCTGGAGCCGGGCGCCGTGGCCGGCGGGGCCGTAATTGGGCACCTCTGGCGCTTCGTGGAGCTTTGTCCCCACGCCGTGGCCGACGAAGTCCCGGACCACTGAGTAGCCGTGCTTCTCCACATACTGCTGGACAGCGTGGGAGATGTCGGACACTCGCTGGCCCACCTTGGCGAACTTCATGCCCTCCCAGAAGCTCTGCTCGGTGACCTGGATGAGGCGCTTGGCCTCCTCCGAGATCGCTCCGCAGGCATAGGTCGCGGCACAGTCGCCGTGGAAGCCGTCCACGAAGGCTCCCACGTCTACGCTGACGATGTCCCCCTCCTTGAGGACGATCTTCTTGGAGGGGATGCCGTGGATGACAACGTCATTCACCGAGATGCACGCCGAGCCGGTAAAGCCGCCGTAGCCCAGGAAGGAGGGTTTCCCTCCCTGGCTCTCGATAAATTTGCGTACTGCGGTGTCTATTTCAAGGGTTGTGACGCCGGGGACTACCAGTTCTCCCGCAAGCTTGCGGGCCGCCGCGGTGATCCGGCCGGCTTTGCGCATACAGTCCAGTTCCCTGGACGTTTTGAGGGTGATCAGCTCCATAGCTTACAGGCCCAGGGCCTTGTTGACCATCTGGGCGGTGGCCTCGATGGTGGGCTGATTTTCCACCGGCCGCAGGACATTGCGCTTGGCGTAGAAGTCCTTCAGCGGCTCGGTCTCGGTGTGATAGACCTCCAGACGGTGCTTCACGGTCTCGGGCTTGTCGTCGTCCCGCTGCTCCAGCTCGCCGCCGCACTTGTCGCACACGCCCTCCACCTTGGAGGGGGCGTTGTGGATGTGGTAGGTGGCGCCGCAGGAGTGGCAGAACCGGCGGCCCTCCATCCGGTCCTCGATGACCTCATCGGGGATCTCGATGGAGATCACGTTGTCAAAGACGATGCCCGCGGCCTCCAGGGCCTCGGCCTGGGCGATGGTGCGGGGCACGCCGTCCAGGATGTAGCCGTTGGCGCAGTCGGCCTCGGCCAGGCGCTCGGCCACGATGCCGATAATCACGTCATCGGGCACCAGCTTGCCGGCGTCCATATAGCTTTTGGCCTGAAGCCCCACGGGGGTGCCGTTCTTCACGGCGGCCCGCAGGATGTTTCCGGTGGAGATGGTGGGGATGCCCAGCTTTTCGCTGAGGATGGCTGCCTGGGTCCCTTTTCCGGCGCCGGGGGCGCCGAGCATGATGACTTTCATCTCAGTCACGCACCCTTCGATCACTCAAGGAAGCCCTTGTAATGACGCATCATCAGCTGGGCCTCCAGGGCGGTGACGGTCTCCAGCGCGACGCCCACCACGATGATGATGGAGGTGCCGCCGATGGCGAGCCGGCTGCCGGCGGTGGAGCCGCAGGCCTTCATGATGTTGCCGGCGATGGTGGGCAGCAGAGCCACCACAGCCAGGTACAGGGCGCCGAACATGGTGATGCGGGAGATGACCCGCTGCAGGAAGTCGGCAGTGGGCTTGCCGGGACGGAAGCCGGGGATGAAGCCGCCGTTCTTCTTCAGGTTGTTGGAGACCTCCACGGGGTTGAACTGGATCGTGTTGTAGAAGTAGCTGAACAGCACGATCAGCAGGAAGTACACGATGGAGTACACCAGACCGGTGGAGTCAAACACCTTCAGGAACTTGTACCAGCCGCTGCCCTCCACGGACGCGCTGGGCACGAACATGCCGATGGTGGCGGGGATGGAGGCGATGGCCTGGGCAAAGATGATGGGCATAACGCCGGCCATGTTCACCTTGATGGGGATGTGGGTGGACTGGCCGCCGTACATCTTGCGGCCCACCACGCGCTTGGCATACTGCACGGGGATGCGGCGCTCGGCGTTGGTGATGAACACGATGAACACCACCAGGGCCAGGATGCCGATGACCACCAGCGCGATGAAGGCGGGGTGCAGGGTGAGCACGTTGTCGCCGGTGGCGCCGTTGGACCAGTTGCGCACGCTGGAGATCATGGTGGAGATCAGGGTGGGGAACCGGGCCACGATACCGCCGAACAGGATGATGGAGATGCCGTTGCCGATGCCGAACTCGGTGATCTGCTCGCCCAGCCACATCAGGAAGGCGGAGCCGGCGGTGAAGGCCGCGATGATCACGAAGGCGGGCCACACGCCGCTGACGGCCAGCACGCCGTAGGACTTGATGAGCGTGTAGTAGCCGAAGGCCTGGATGATGGCGATGATCACGGTGGCGTAGCGGGTGATGGAGGCGATCTTCTTCTTGCCCTCCTCGCCCTCATCGCGGGCCATCCGCTCCAGGGCGGGGATCGCGATGGTCAGCAGCTGCACGATGATGGAGCTGTTGATATAGGGCTGGATGCCGAGGGCGAAGACCGTCGCCTGGGCGAAGGCGTCGCCGCTCATCACGTTGAGCAGGCTGAAGATGCTGGCGGACTGCTGGGCCATGTACTGGGCCAGCACGGTGGTGTTCACGAAGGGCACGGGGATGGCCGCGCCCACGCGGAAGATCAGCAGGGCGAAGAGGGTGAACAGCAGCTTATTGCGCAGCTCCTGCACCTTCCAGGCGTTGCGGATGGTCTGGATCATCTCAGATCACCTCCGCCGTACCGCCTGCCTTTTCGATCTTCTCTTTTGCGGAGGCGGAGAAAGCGGAGGCGCGGACGGTGAGCTTCTTGGTGATCTCGCCGTTGCCCAGGACCTTCACACCGTACTCGCACTTGGAGAGGATACCCTTTTCCAGCAGATCGCAGACATTGACGGTGGCGCCGTCCTCAAACTTGTTGAGGGAGGCCACATTGATGATGTCCAGACGCTCGGCAAAGATGTTGTTGAAGCCGCGCTTGGGCAGACGGCGGGCCAGAGGCATCTGGCCGCCCTCGAAGCCGATGCGCACGCCGCCGCCGGAGCGGGCCTTCTGACCCTTGTGACCGCGGCCGCCGGTCTTGCCGTTGCCGCTGCCGGGGCCGCGGCCCTTGCGCTTGTTCACCTGGGTGGAACCAGGGGCGGGAGAGAGTTCATGCAGATTCATTTACGGGCACCTCCTCAGGCTTGCTCGGTTACCTCAAGCAGGTAACCGATATGGGCGATCTTGCCGCGGGTGGCGGCGTTGTCGGGCTGAGTGGTCACATCGCCGATGTGGCGCAGGCCCAGGGCCTCGGCAGTCGCCTTATGCTTGGCCAGACGGCCGTTCAGGCTCTTGACGAGCTTGATCTCAATGGTGTTAGCCATGGTCTGAGCCCTCCTTAACCAATGATGTCTTCCACGCTCTTGCCGCGCATCTGGGCGACCTTAGCGGGGCTGCGGAGCGCCTTGAGGCCCTCCAGGGTAGCGGCGACCACGTTCTGGGGGTTGTTGGTGCGCAGGCACTTGGCGCGGATGTCGGACACACCGGCGGCCTCCATCACGGCACGCACAGGGCCGCCGGCGATAACGCCGGTACCCTTGGAAGCGGGCTTCAGCAGCACGCGGCCGGCGCCGAACTCGCCGATCACCTCGTGGGGGATGGTGGTGCCGGACAGGGTGACGGTCACCATGTTCTTCTTGGCGTCCTCAATGCCCTTGCGGATGGCCTCGGCCACTTCAGCGGCCTTGCCCAGGCCGTAGCCGACCTTGCCCTTCTCGTCGCCGACGACGACCAGGGCGGAGAACTTGGCCACGCGGCCGCCCTTGACGGTCTTGGAAACGCGGTTCAGGTACACGACCTTCTCCACGTACTCCTTGGGTTCTCTTTCAAAACGAGCCATTTGTTATTTCCTCCTCCCTTAGAACTGCAGGCCGCCCTCGCGGGCGCCCTCGGCCAGAGCCTGCACGCGTCCGTGGTACAGATAGCCGCCACGGTCGAACACGACAGTCTCGATGCCCTTGGCCTTGGCGCGCTCGGCCAGGATCTCGCCGACCTTGCGGGCGGCGTCGGTCTTGGTGCCGTCGCACTCAAAATCCTTCTCCAGAGAGGAAGCAGCGGCCAGAGTCAGGCCCTTGGTATCATCGATGATCTGGGCGTAGATGTTGGTCTCGCTGCGGAACACGTTCAGACGGGGACGCTCGGGGGTGCCGGACACCTTGCCGCGAACGCGCTTATGACGATGCAGGCGCTGAGCCTTAGTGTTGGGACGATTGATCATATCGGCACACCTCCTTATTTCTTCACGCCGGTCTTACCGACCTTGCGGCGGATGACCTCGTCAGAGTACTTGATGCCCTTGCCCTTATAAGGCTCGGGGGGACGCTTCTCGCGGATCTGGGCCGCGTACTGGCCCACCAGCTGCTTGTCGTAGCCGTTGACCACGATCTGGTTGGGGTTGGGGACCTCGACGGTCAGACCCTCGGGGACCTCCATGACGACCTGGTGAGAGTAGCCCAGGTTCATGACCAGCTTGCCGCCCTCCATGGCGACACGGTAGCCGACGCCGTTGACGTCAAGGGTCTTCTTGAAGCCGTCGGTGACGCCCACCACCATGTTGTGCAGCAGGGAGCGGGTCAGACCGTGGAGGGAGCGGTTCTCCTTCAGGTCGTTGGGACGGGTGACGTGCAGCTCAGTACCCTCCTGCTTGATGGTCATGTTGGGGTGCAGCTGCTGAGTGAGGGTGCCCTTGGGGCCCTTCACGGTGACAACGTTGTTGTCCTCGATCTTCACTTCGACGCCGGCAGGGACGGCGATAGGAGCTCTACCAATTCTCGACATTCCTATGACCTCCTTACCACACGAACGCCAGGACTTCGCCGCCGACGTGGGCCTCGCGGGCCTTCTTGTCGGTCATGACGCCCTTGGACGTGGAGACGATGGCGATGCCCAGGCCGCGGAGCACACGGGGGAGCTCGTCAGCGCCGGCGTAAACGCGCAGGCCGGGCTTGGACACCCGGCGCAGACCGGTGAGGGCCTTCTCCTTACCGGGCTGCAGATACTTGAGGGTGATGCGGATAACGCCCTGGGTACCGTCGTTGACGATCTGGAAGTTCTTGATGTAGCCCTCGTCCAGCAGGATCTGGGCGATGGACTTCTTCATGTTGGAAGCAGGAACATCCACGGTGTCATGCTTGGCGTTGTTCGCGTTGCGGATCCGGGTGAGCATATCCGCAATGGGATCGGTGATTTGCATGAGTCTTTTACCTCCTATTAAAGTTTACCAAATTCCGCGCTTTGCCGGATACTGGGCGCAGCGGGCCGGGGCGGGCGCGGCATCACACCGGACGCCGGACCGTCCGCGCCGCGTAAGCGGCTTGGGCGCTTCGTCTGGTACAGGCGGAAAGGTATCGCGGTTCAGGCATCCTCCGCGACCTTTTGTCCGTCTTTCCCCTTCCGGGGAGTATCAAAACTGCGGCGGACCGCAGGCTTGACCGTACAGCAGCAGCCTCCCGTCATCGTGAGAGCGGCCCGTACCCATGAGAGGCTGTCCCATAGTTTACGGGGAATGATACTCCCGGATGCGTTGGAAGTATTTATGCCGGACGCGCAAAGCAATTTATTATACCGCATATATCCCGGTTCCGCAAGGGCTTTCTGCCTGCGCACACACGAGATAGTGGGCATAAAAATGCGGCAAATCAGCTTCCGCCGGGAAAAAACCGCGGCGGAAGCCGATGTTGCGCTATCAGTTGTCGCTCCAGCGGAGCGTTCCGGTGTGACCCGGACCGGTGCGGAAGGGCGCGAAGCAAATCAGCACCGGGACCGGCAAGGATGCTTTCGCCGGGCGAAGGTGCGGCGGCGCCAGCATCCAGACCGGCTTGGTAAGGAAAGCGTTTTCCGGCTTGCGCCAGATCAAACTCCCTCACCGCAGATTGGTGAAGATCGTTCTGCCAGACAAGGCGCGAAGCAAATCAGCACCAGGATCGGCAAGGATGCTTTCGTCAGGCGAAGGTGCGGCGGCGCCAGGCGTACGTGCTGTACGTCAAGCCGCCGCAACGCAGCATGGCGGAAGCAGACTTACCAAGACGCCTTCTTCACGCCGGGGATCTGCCCCTTGTAGGCCAGCTCCCGGAAGCAGATACGGCAGATGCCGTAGTTGCGGAGGTAGGCGTGGGGACGGCCGCAGATCTTGCAGCGGTTGTTGCGGCGGGTGGAGAACTTGGGCTCCGCCTGAGCCTTCAGGATCATAGATTTCTTAGCCATTGTTCTTCCCTCCTCTTAACCGTTGGTGGCGAAGGGAGCGCCCAGGAGCGTGAGGAGCTCCTTGGCCTCTTCGTCGGTCTTGGCGGTGGTGCAGATCACGATGTCCATGCCGCGGATCTTGTCGATCTTGTCGTACTCGATCTCGGGGAAGATCAGCTGCTCCTTCAGGCCCAGGGCGTAGTTGCCGCGGCCGTCGAAGGCGTTGGGGTTGATGCCGCGGAAGTCGCGGACACGGGGCAGGGCCACGTTGAACA
>CAVJBM010000048.1:6534-6935 GCA_963647775.1 Anaerovibrio sp. | reverse complement strand
CAGCGGGGCAGCCTGCTGCTGGGGGCGCAAGGCGCGTTTCAAGCTGTTCACGGCGCCCCCCCTTCGTCGGAGGGTCAGTCACGGGCGTTCCAGACGCTGTCTCCGCTATTTTCACTCTGTGCGGCCTCAGCGCGGATGTTCAGCGTCAGCTGCCAACCGGTCATCACCGCGAGCTTTGCATGGTCCAGCATGATGGTTGCCATGAGGTTTGTCGTCTCCTGGTCGTAAGTGAGGATGAGCCGGTCGCAGTAATGCCAGCCGCCGCGTTCAGCCAGTTGGGGCGGGAGGGGGAGAAGGAAATTCCGCTATGCGGACCGGGGCGCAACCTGCGCGCAGAAAAAGCACCTGATCTCCCGGGAGATCAGGTGCTTTTCATAAAAATATGTTCCGGCGGCGTTTAC
>CAVJBM010000048.1:3329-6524 GCA_963647775.1 Anaerovibrio sp. | reverse complement strand
GCGTGGATGCGGGTGCCGCTCTCGCCGTGGAGCGCGGCCGCCGCGTGCTCAAGGCTCGCGATTACGGCCACACCGCCCGCCTTCGCGAACGCGATGGCCGCCTCCACCTTGGGCAGCATACTGCCCGGCGCAAAGTGGCCCTCCCGGCAGTACCGCTCCGCCTCGGCCACGGTGATGTCCTCCAGCGCCCTCTGGTTCGGCTGGCCCCAGTAGATGACCACGCGGTCCACCGCGGTCAGGAGGATCAGCAGATCCGCCCCGATCAGCTCCGCCAGCTTTGCGGCGGCAAAGTCCTTGTCCACCACTGCCGGCACCCCCACAAGGCGGTCCACCACTGCCGGCACCCCCACAAGGCGCGCGTCCTTCTTTACAACGGGGATCCCCCCACCGCCCGCCGCGATCACCACGCACCCGCTGTCCGCCAGGTCCTTCACCACTGTCTTTTCCACGATGTCCACGGGCTTGGGGCTGGGCACGACCCGGCGGTAGCCGCGCCCCGCGTCGTCCGCCATTGTGTAGCCCTTCTCCGCCGCGATCCGCCGGGCCGTCTCGCCGTCGTAGAATGCGCCGATGGGCTTTGTGGGCGCTTCAAAGGCCGGGTCCGCTTCGTCCACCAGCACCTGCGTCACCACGGTGGCCACGCTTTTGGCGAGCCCGCGGGCCGCCAGCTCGTTTTCAATGCTGTTTTGCAGGTGGTACCCGATGTAGCCTTGGCTCATGGCCCCGCACTCCGGAAAGGGCATGTCGCTCCGGACCGCCCCGGCCTCCGCCGCCGTGCTCATCCCCAGGTTGATCATGCCCACCTGGGGGCCGTTGCCGTGGGTGACCACCACCCGGTTCCCCTCTTCGATCAAGTCCACGATGGGCTTCGCCGTCTGCTTCACCAGATCCAGCTGCTCCGCCGGGGTATCCCCCAGCGCGTTTCCGCCCAGCGCGATTACGATTTTTGCCATATCTGTTCTCCTCTATCGAAGCGCGCCGCGGCTCAGCAGGGGCAGAACGCCTCGCCGCAGGCGGCCACGGCCTTTTCGAAGCACTCCGCAGGGGGATGCACGATGCCTGCGCCCACCTGGCCGACCCCCGCCTCCCGGTGGGCCATGCCGGTGTTGATGACCGGCAGGATGCCGGTGGCCAGCACCCTGCGGATGTCGATGCCCGTGGCGGCTCCGCGGAAATCCAGCGGCGGCAGCGAATAGCCGGGGTTCTCCGTCTCGGTGATCTCGTACATCTGGGTGCTGTACCCCAGCGCGTCGGACACGCTGCCGCCCACGAACTGCACGATGGACGGCGCCGCGGCCATGGCGAAGCCGCCGATCCCCGTGGTCTCGGTAATGGCGCTGTCGCCCAGGTCGAGGTTGGCGTCCGTCTCGTCAAAGCCGGGGAACATCAGGCCCTGGACCACCTGGGCCGGGCCGGTGAACCACCGGTCGGCGGGCATCCCGCTCACCTTGATGCCGAACTCCACGCCGTTGCGGGCCATGACCGTGACGACGGTGGACTTGGGCACGCCGTGGGCCGCCTCCATCATGCACTTGCAGGCGGGCATGGACAGGTTCAGGAAGTAGTGCTCGTTGCCGCGCATGAACGCCAGCGCCTTTTTCGCCGCGGCCTGGTCGATGGACGCATCCAGGAAATAGGGCAGCAGGTCGCGGATGAGCAGGGCCGTGGCCGCCTTGTTCCGGTTGTGGCACTCGTCCCCCATGTGCAGCGCCTGGGCGGTGAGATTCTTGATGTCCACTCCGCCGGCCAGGGCCACGACGGCCTTCAGCACCGGAGCAAACTCCTTTTCGATGTAGCGCAGCCGGTCCAGCACCTCGGGGCTGTTGGCGCCGAAGCGCAGCACCTTGCCCAGGCCCTCGTTGATGGTGGCATAGCTGTAGTTCCCGTCGGTCACGTTCTTCACCACGTGCACCGGCATACTGGGCGAGATCACGCCCGCCATGGGCCCCACCGCGTGGTGCTCGTGGCAGGGGGAGAAGGTGATCTCCCCCGACGCGGCCAGTTTGTCGGCCTCCTCCACGGTGGCGGCCAGCCCCTCGTACATCAGCGCACCCATGATGGCGCCCCGCATGGGGCCGCACATATCCTGGTAGGCGATGGGCGGGCCCGCGTGGAGGATGGTCTTCTCCGTCATGCCGGGGATCGCCCGGAGGGCCTGCTCAACATCCACCAGCACCGGATGCGCCTGCTTGATCTTTTCCACCGCCAGGCGGTTCGCCTCGTCCACCTGCTCGTCCTCCATCAGGCGGTCCAGCGCCTCGATCAGCTTGATGTCGCCCCCCGCGGCGGGCTTCCAGTCCACATGCAGGCAGGGGACCTGCTGGCGGGCGATCTCCTTCTGAAACAGGGGGGTGCCCACATTCAGAATGTTCAGCTGTGTCTCAAATAACGTGTGTTCCATTATTCCGCTTGCCTCCCCTTTACCACGGCCAGCGCCATCTGGACGGCTTCCAGATTGCTGTCGGCCACAAATACTCCGGCCTCCTCCAGCGCCGCGCGCTGGGCGTCATAGCCCTGAAAATCATCCCGGGTGCCCAGAATGTAGGCAATGAAGATCACGCTGCGGCCCGCCTTGCCGTTTTCGGCCTGCGCCGCGCGGATCGCCTCCAGCACCACGCCCGCGGGGTCCGCGTGGGAGCCGTAGCCCAGTTCCAGATCCAGCAGCACCACGGCGGTCTCGGGGCAGCGGGCCTCCTGGAGCAGGCGGTCGTTGCGCAGCTCCGGCTCGATCATGGGATGGGGCCGCCCCACCGTGAAGGCGTCGTCGCCCAGGTCGATGACGGTGTTCCGCCTGCTTACATTCAGGTCCTCCATCTGCTGCTCCGGCTTTTTCGCCACGTTGCTGTAGACGGCGGGGCACTCCTTGGAGATCTCGAACAGCGCCTCGGACGCCAGGGTGCCGCCGCAGAACAGCCCGCGGATGTATTTCTGCTCCGGCCGCAGCTGCCGCGCGGCGTCCAGCAGATCCCCGCCGGGGACGAATGCGGGCAGCTGACCGGCCGCCTGGCCCTTGGACAGGGCGACGGCCTTGGCCGCGGCGTCCGCAAGGCTGGAGGCGAACACAGTGCCCGCCTGCTGCGCTTCGGCGGCGTCTCCGCCGATGAAGCACACCACCACGGGCTTGGTGCACGCGCCCGCGCGGGCGAGCACCCTGCTTGCCACCTCATGCACCGGCGGCTTGGAGATCAGCACGAT
>CAVJBM010000048.1:0-3319 GCA_963647775.1 Anaerovibrio sp. | reverse complement strand
GTCCAGCATCATGCGCCCGCCGATGGCGGCCGACAGGTCCCGCCCGCCGGTGCCGATGGCCTGGGACACGCCGCCGCCCAGGCGGTCCACCAGAACGGTCACCTCCTGCAGGCCGGTGCCGGAGGCGCCCACCATGCCGATGTCGCCCCGGCGCACCTTGTTGGCAAAGCACAGCCCCACGCCGTTGAGGATGGCGGTGCCGCAGTCCGGGCCCATCACCAGCAGGCCCTTCTCGTGCGCCGTCTCCTTGAGCTCCTTTTCCTGCTCCACCGTGACGTTGTCGGAGAAGAGCATCACGTGCATGTCGTTCTTCAGGGCCATGTGCGCCTCACGGGCGGCGTACCGCCCGGCCACGGAGATGATGGCCAGGTTGAGCCCCGGCTCCGCCTCCTTTGCCTGGGCGATGGTGTGGTACGCCTGCTCCCGCTGCTTTTTCCCGCCCTTGCCGTTGGCGGCCAGCAGCACGTCCACCTGGGCGCTGGCCTGCCGGCACAGTTCCTCGGTGTCGGCGCGCACGGCGATCAGCAGGTCGTTCTGACCGGCGGCGGCCACCTCGTCGTTGGACAGGCCGATGCCCGCCAGCAGGCCCTTGTTCATGTCGGTGGCCATGGACACCATCGCGTCCGAAACGCCCTCCAGCTTTTTCAGCTTGTTGGAAAGGGTCATCAAGGTCACGGAATCATAGTAGGAATTTTTTCTGACACAGATCAGATCTGCCATTTTCTTCGCTCCTTTCATTTTGGCTCAGCAGTGCCAGCGCGCGCTGTACGCCGATGCACATGTCGAACCCCGAGCTGGCCCCCACGGCCAGCAGCTCCCGCACCGCCTGCTCCAGGTCCTGGGCGGCAGGGTCGGCGCACGCCAGCAGCACCCGCTGCAGCGAGGTGCGCCAGCGCCCCTCCAGCGCGCAGGTCAGCATCCAGCGGCCGACCTGGGTGGTGCTGTTCAGGCGGGGGCGCGCCGCCGCCTCCACGGCCGCAGCCCAGGGCTGGGCGGCAGGCCCGCCCAGCACGCGCAGCGCGGCGTAAAAGCCGGTGAGCAGGTCGTCGCCCGACGGGGTGAGCCCCAGGCCGAAGCCCACCATGCGCCCCACGGCGGGGCCGGGGTCCCGCCCCGTCCGCAGCGCGGCGCACAGGTCCCGCCCGTGCCGGTCCAGCTTTTGATAGATCAGCGCGCCGTAGCCCTCCGTCTGCGGGGGGGACGCCGTGTGCAGCAGCGCGCCCAGCAGGCGCTGGGCGGCCGCCGCGCTGCGCAGCGCCGCCGTCTGCGGGCCGTACAGGCAGCTGCACGCCGCCGCGTGCTCATACAGGCAGGAGATATCGCCGAAGGTCAGCACGCCGCCGCTCCAGCAGGCCCGCATCCCGGGCTCCACGCCGCTGAATGAGGCCGGCCTGCGCAGTACAGCGCAGGCCGGGCCACTGTCGGGCGTGGGAGAGTGCACAGTAAAAAGCACGCCCTGCGCCTCGACATTCACACTGCGGCGATATACGCTCTGCACGACGCCCTCGCCCGGTGTGCGCAGCAGCGCGCCCAGCAGCTCCTCCACCAGGGCCGCCTCCACTGTCTGGGACATTGAACTCGCCTCGCTTTTTCTCAGGCGATCATGCGGCGGGGCATTTACGCCTTGTCCTCTTGCTTTTTCTTCTCTTTCGGGTAGAAATTGTCCAGCGCGATGGCCAGGATCGCCGCCGGGATGATGCCGTTGTTCAGGCAGACGGCCACGGACTGGGGCAGGCACGCCTGCGTGACCTCGGGCACCAGGCTGAAGCCCACGCCCACACCCAGGGAAACGGCCATGATGAGCAGGTTCCGGTTGTTCAGCGGCTCCTGCCGGATGAGGGACAGGCCGGACAGGAACACCATGGTGAAGGTGACCAGCGTGGCGCCGCCCAGCGCGGGCTCGGGCACGCAGAGGATGATGGCCGACAGCTTGGGGAACAGCGACATCCCCACCAGCATGAAGGCCCCCAGCGTGACCACGGAACGGCTGAACACCCCCGTGAGGTTCACCACGCCGATGTTCTGGGTATAGGACGTGTTGGGGAATGCGTTGAAGAACGAGGCCAGCACGCTGCCCAGGCCGTCGGCCAGAATGGCGCCCTTGCTCTCCTCCGGCTTCGGGGGCCGGCCCTTGGCGATGGTGGTCAGCGCGGCGGTGTCGCCCACCGTTTCCACCGTGGTGGCCACGAACATGAACAGCATGGACACGATGGCGGGCCACTTGAATTCCAGCTTATAGCGCAGCGGCGTGGGGATGGAGAACCATCCCGCGTCCCGGACGGCGGAAAAGTCCACCTGGCCCATGCAGATGGCCACGATATAGCCCACCACGATCCCGATCAGGATGGACGCGGACTTGATCATCTTGACCCTGGAGCGGTTGCACAGGATAATGACCAGGATCACAAGGCCCGACAGCAGCATGTTCACAGGGGCCCCGAGCCCCGCCGCCGTCTTGCTGCCCGCCGCCTGCTTCATGCCCGTGGGGATCAGGGTGAGGCCGATGGTCATGACCACGATCCCGGACACCAGCGGATTGAAGATCTTCTTCAGCTTGTCCAGGAAGCAGCCCAAAAACGTCTCGAACAGGCCGCCGATCAGCCCGGCCCCCAGGCAGGCGGGGATCCCGTACTGGGAAACGATGGCCACCACCGTGGACAGAAAGGCGTTGCTGGTGCCCATCACGATGGGCAGGCGCGAGCCCACCTGCTTGAAGCCCACCACCTGCATCAGCGTCGCCAGGCCGGCGACCAGCAGGGCGCACTGGATCAGAAAGATCCCTTCGCCGCTCTGCAGGCCGACCATGCTGATCACCAGCAGGGGCACGGTGACATTGCCGGCCAGCATCGCCAGGATGTGCTGCGAGGCGTAGACGATGCTCTGCCTGACCGGCGGCTTGTCCTCCACGTTATAGATCACATCGGAGTTCTCAGATTCCGGGACTTTGTTTTCCTCGATCCTCTCGCTCATTTGCTTCTATGCTCCTTTCATGCGCTGAAGGGCGGACCTTCCGCCGCCGTACAGCGAGTAGAACTTTGTCCAGAGACATGCGGCGCGGTACAGAGATATTATGGGAGATCCGCGGGGGATCAAACAACAATGAACGAAGCGACGATCAGCACGGCCAGCGCGATCAGGACATATTTCATGTTGTTCTTGACGATGGTCATGATATCGACCTTAAAGCCGTCGGACAGGGCGGCGATGTTGATCTGGACCGGGCTGACCTGGGTGCCCAGGCCGGCAGCAATGGCTACCATACCCATCGCCGCGGAGGGCATCCCCAGCAGGGACATGGTGGGCAGGATCAGGGCCAGCA
>CAVJBM010000047.1:3902-7322 GCA_963647775.1 Anaerovibrio sp. | reverse complement strand
GTCCCCCACGCCGTCCAGCACCACGCTGGGCCGGTAGGCGTAGGTCCGCAGGGTCTCCCGGGTGGACACGCCGGAGAGCACCAGCACGGTGGACATGCCGCTCTCCAGGCCGGAGATCACGTCGGTGTCCATCCGGTCGCCCACCATGACCGCCTCGGCGGAGTGGCAGTGGAGCATTTTCAGGCCGGTGCGCATCATCAGGGGGTTGGGCTTGCCGCAGAAGTAGGCCTGCTTCCCCGTGGCCATCTCGATGGGGGCGATGAGGGCCCGGCAGGCCGGGGCGATGCCGTTCTCAATGGGGCCGGACACGTCGGAATTGGCGCCGATCAGCTTGGCCCCGCCCAGCACCAGGTTGGTGGCCTTGGTCAGGGTGTCCAGGGAGTAGGAGCGTCCCTCGCCCACCACCACGTAGTCGGGATTCACGTCGTTCATGGTGATGCCCGCGTCGTAGAGGGCGTTGAGCAGCCCGGCCTCGCCGATGGCGAACACGGAGCAGCCGGGGGCCTGCTCCCGCAGGAAGGCCGCCGTGGCCAGGGCGCTGGTGTAGAAGTGCTCCTCCGGCACGTCCAGACCCATGCGGGCCAGCTTCTGGTTCAGCTCCCGGGGGGTGTAGCCGCTGTTGTTGGTGAGGAAGAGGTACTCCTTGTCCTCGTCGTGGAGCCACTGGATGAACTCCGCCACGCCGGGCAGGATCTTGTTGCCGTGATAGATCACGCCGTCCATATCGCAGAGGAAGCCCTTTTTCTCATTGAAGTCCAGGGAGGTAAATTGGTCCATAATCATTCTGCACCGCCTTTCCCGTCTACTATAACACGCCGCCGGCCGGAGTTCCAGTGGGGACGGTGTAAAATTTTTGCGGGCGGGCAGGAAAGACCGGGCGGGCCCGCTTGTGCGGACCCGCCCGGTCTCCGGCCGGTTTAAGTATTACGGCAGCGCGTCCAGGACCACATCCAGGAGATGCTCCGGCGACAGCTGCCCCCTGGTGCAGCGCTCCGCCAGCCGGGCGACGAATTCCCGGTCGCAGGAGATGTGCGCCACGGCGGCGGAATGTCCTCTGCCGTCCCCGCCCGCGATGCCGTAGGCGGTGCGTTGGATAAGCGGGTCCTCTGCCTCTGTTACTTCGTAATGATACAAGCTGTTTCCTCCCTTTCCGTCAAAACCGTGCTTGCTCTCGTCAAAGACGGCCTGACCACTTGACAAATCAGAGCGCTGGAGTAAAAAAGAGAACTGTACGGAATATACGGCAATTTTGCTGCCGTTTCGGCAGAATCGCCGCGCTCCTGTGAGGGTTTTCCGTGGCTTCCTGCTGTGGGACCCCGCGGGGCGGGCCACACTTACCTCCCGGTATCTGTCACGTATTCAGCGTAGCAGATTCGACGGGTAACGGATACTGCCAAAATGGTAATCCGGCGAAAATCCCCGGTATTTTCGTTTACCGAAGCGGTATTTTCATTACCGCTTCGGTAATATCCCTTAGGAGGCGCACAAAAAATGTCAGCCATCGCAGACCTGCTCCCCTACATAGATGCTTGCCAGCCCGCAATCAAGGAGGCGAAGGAGCGCCAGCACCTGACCAATGCCCAGCTGGCGGAGCGCTCCGGCGTGTCCCCCTCGGCGGTCAACAAGCTGCTGGCCGGGACCCAGGTGGACCCCAAGCTCTACAACACCGTCGCCATCTGCAAGGTCCTGGGGCTGTCCATGGACCGCATGTTCGGCCTGAACGGCGAGCAGGACGATGCCGAAAAGCTCAACGCCCGCATCCGGGAGCTGGAGCTGGAGCTGGAGCTGGAGAATCAGCACCTCAAGACCGTCAGCACCATGCGGACGGAGCAGATGCGGGAGAACCGCACCAGCACCATCATTCTGATCGCCCTGTGCGCCATCCTGGCCATTGCCCTGACGGCCTATCTGGTCATCGACACCAACATCAGCGACGCCGGCCTCATCCGCTTCGGCGACCCCACCGTCTACGCCTGGGTGCTCATCGGACTGCTGTTTCTGGCCGTGGCGGCCATTGTGATCTCTGTGGTGAAGATGTTCGGCCGGGTAAGAAGGGCGTATTGACCGGGCTGCCCCTCTCCGGAGCGGAACAAGTGAATCCAAAAAGAAGGCATCTGCGCAAGCAGATGCCTTTTTCCTTGTGCGGGCCGCCTTCAAGCAAGCGGTGTGCCAACCCGCTCACTGGTTATGATAGTTTTTGGTTATGGAGCGATACTGTTAATGCATTTTACAGAAACGGGGAATGTTGTTAGGATGTATATATCAAATGAATATGCCTGGCCAGGTTTTGTGCATTTGAACGAACCCAAACTGAATATCAGGAGGCATGACAAATGGCAACATTGGAGGAACTCTCCCGCCAGGTAGAGGAGTTGCGGCAGCAGCTGGCCCGGCAGGAGGCCGACCACAGGGAACTGCAGCGGCTGCGCGACGTGGAGGAGATCCAGAAAACGCTCTGCTCCTACGAATACCTGCACTATCCCATCCTGTTCCCGAAGAAGCTGGAACTGTTCGCCCTGGAGATGCCCGACGTGAGCATGGACGTGGGGGATTCCGGCGTCTTTGTGGGCCGGGAGGGGATCGAGACCGTGTTCCTGAAGATCCTGGGCTCCGCCCGCTTTGCCAAGGGCGCCTTCTTCATGCACTGCATCACCACCCCCTACATCGAGGTGGCCGAGGACGGCAAGACCGCCCGGGGCGTGTTCATGTCCCCCGGCCTGGAGACCTATTATGAGGACCATTCCCACGTTCCCCCCGAGTGCTACAAGCCCGGACAGGCCCGGATGAGCGCCTACTGGTGCTGGGGCAAGTACAGCGCCGACTTCATCAAGATCGACGGCGTGTGGAAGATCTGGCACCTGAAGTGGTGGCGCGACATGCGCTGCGACTACTACAAGAGCTGGGTGGACGACAAGGGCGCCGTGTCCGACAAGGCCAGCTATCAGAACCGGGCCGACGCCGCCCCCGACATGCCCTTCCACAAGCCCATGAAATTCCACCAGCCCTACCGTTCCGACGAGTACAAGGTGCCCCTGCCCAGCCGTCCCCAGCCCTACAAGACCTGGGACGACAAGGACATCGACTGGCCCTTTGCCGGCTTTGAGGAGTTCATCGGCAAGCGGGAATACAACATCGAGGACCGGGTCTGGTGACCCCCGCATACAGCATAGTCCGTCCCTGCGTATTTTGAATGAACAGAGAGGAGAAACATTATGCCTACTGCGACTCCTGCCCCTACCTTCAGCGGCCTGACCGTCTGCATTCTCACCATCGTGGCCCTGGCCATCTGCATCATCATCGGGACCAAGGTCAAGAGCAACATCGGCGTCCTGGCGCTCATCGCCGCCAGCATCCTGGGCATTTTCGTGTTCGGGATGCGTTCCTCCGCCATCTATACTTACTGGCCCATCAGCATCGTCC
>CAVJBM010000047.1:0-3892 GCA_963647775.1 Anaerovibrio sp. | reverse complement strand
CTTCTACGGCTTTGCCAACGTGACCGGCACGGCCAAATACCTGGCGGACTGGGCCATATACGCCGCCCGGAAGGTGCCCGCCCTGCTGCCCGTCATCTTCTTCGTGGTGGACTTCGCCATGATGGCCATCGGCATCAACCCCGGCGCCGTCACCGTGTTCCTGGTGCCCGTGTTCATCAAGATCTGCTATCAGTCCGGCGTGTCTGAAATGATCATCCTCACCAGCCACTGCCTGGCCCTGGGCGCCGGCTGCACCAGCCCCATCGGCTCCATCGGCATCATCGCCAAGGGCCTGTTCAACATCTTCGGCTTTGAGGGCCAGGGCGGCGTGCTGCTGCCCCGCATCTGGCTGAACTTCGTGCTGGTGGGCATCATCTGCTTCGTCATCGTCTACTTCGTGTTCGGCGGCTACAAGTTCAAGCACCTGGGCGAGGTCACCAAGCCCGCCCCCGCCACCCCCCTCATCAAGAAGAACCTGGCCCTGATCATCGTGTGTGTGCTGCTGTTCGTGGTGCCCATGCTGCTGGGCAAGTTCATCCCCTTCTTCTCCAAGATCAGCAGCGGCATGGACGTGCTGATGGTCTACTCCTTCGGCTGCTTCATGGCCGTGCTGCTGGGCCTGGGCAACGAGCGCGAGGTGCTGAAGAACGAGGTGCCCTGGTCCACCATCCTGCTGGTGGGCGGCTGCGCCACCCTCATCGGCGTGTGCTCCTCCATGGGCCTGGGCAGCTATCTGTCCGGCCTGGTGTCCGGCGTGTCCGCCGCCTTCCTCATCCCCTCCGTCCTGGCCGTGCTGGCCGGCGCCGTCTCCCTGGTGTCCGACTCCACCGCCGTGGTGTTCCCCCTGTTCTTCCCCATGGTGGCCGGCATCGCCGCCTCCACCAACATCACCGCCACCAAGCTGTTCTCCTGCATCATGATCGGCGCCATCCTCTCCGGCGTGGCCCCCATCTCCAGCGGCGGCTCCATGCTGCTGAGCCTGGTGGACAAGGACCGCCGCAACAAGATCTTCGGCCAGCTGTGGCTCTACTGCCTGTGCCTGCTGGTGGTGCTGGGGCTGCTGGCCCTCATCCCCATCATCGACTGAGCCGATCCACGAATCAACCATCCCGGAGGTATCATCTATGAAGATCTACAGCCCCTGGGCGGAGGTAGACGTCAGCGGCGCGAAGCCCCTGTCCCCCCGCCTGGACACTCTGGAGGGCAAGACCATCGGCCTCTTCTCCCACTTCAAGGGCCACTCGCCCCTGATGCTGGAGGTCCTGGCCGAGCTGCTGCGCCAGCGGTACCCCTCCCTTAACTTCAAGCCCCTTCAGTACAAGCGGGACACCGCTGAGATCCGCAAGGACCCCGACTTCGCCGCCCAGGTGACGGAGTGGGCCAAGGATCTGGACGGCGTCATCGGCGCCTACGGCGACGCCGGCTCCTGCTGCATGTTCCACGCCTACAACTGCGCCTATCTGGAGCGGCTGGGCCTGCCGGTGGTCATGCTGGCCAAGCGCGACCTGGTGGAGGTGGGCCAGAAGGCTGCCACCACCCGCCTGGTGCCCAACCTGCGTCTCGTCCCCTGCGACATCCTGGACCTCAGCTGGGCCCCCAAGCTGGACCAGGACCTGGTGGACCATGTGATCCGCCCCGGCCTGGCCGCCGTGCTGGACCAGGTGATCGCGGGCCTCACCGCCCCCCTCACCGAGGCGGAGCAGACCCCCTACGCCAAGGACAACTCCCACGCCCGGCCCTTTGAGTACCGGGACGACCTGAAGGGGATCAGCGACTACTTCTATCAGATGGGCTGGACCACCGGCCTGCCCATCCAGCCCCCCACGGAGGAGGCGGTGGCCGAGATGCTCACGGGCACCGACCTGCCCCGGGACCACGTGGTGGCCGAGCTGCCCCCCATGATGGGCAAGGCCACCGTGGAGAAGATCGCCGTGAACGCCGTGATGGCGGGCTGCCTGCCTACCTATCTGCCGGTGCTCATCGCCGCGGTGGAGGCCATCGCCCAGCCCCACATCCATCTGGAGGGCTGGACCTGCTCCGTGGCCAGCTGGTTCCCGCTGATCACCGTCAGCGGCAAGGTGGCCAGGCAGATCGGCGTCAGCATGGACGGCGCCGCCCTCAGCGGCTACAGCAAGGCCTCCGCCGCCATCGCCCGGGCCTACTCCTACATCATCATGAACCTGTCCGGGGTGCGCCCCGGGCTGGAGGACATGTGCGAGCCCGGCCATGAGGGCCGCCAGGGCGTATGCATCGGCGACAACGCGGAGATGAGCCCCTGGGCGCCCCTCCACGTGCGCTGGGGCATCGACGCGGAGGACTCCGCCGTCACCATGTTCTGGCCCCAGGAGCGCACCGAGGGCCACGGCCGGGACGGCAAAAGCTGCTTCGACACCATGTTCTTCATCCACTACCAGGGCTGGGACCGCGGCTGCTGCTACGTGATGAGCCCCGGTTTTGCCCGGGCCCTGGCCAGGGAGGGCTTCAAGAGCCAGCAGGAGGTGCTGGACTACGTCAGCGAGTACTGCCGCCAGCCCTCCTCCGAGATCTTCTACCGCTGGATGATCGAGAACAACCACCTGCCCGCCAACGTCCGCCTGCCCTTTGACCAGCAGCACGGCAGCGCCCGGAAGTTCTGGTCCACCGACCACCTGCTGATCGTGGTGGCCGGCAGCGATTACGACGCCACCTGCATCAACCTGGCCGGCGGCGGCGAGCACGGCGGCCCCGCCTGCGCCAAGATCCAGCTGCCCCGCGATTGGGAGAAGCTGCTGGAGAACTATCGGCAGGTCAAGCCCGCCTATCTGGATTACTGAGCCCCGAAGGGGCGGAGCCGCGGGGCTCCGCCCCTTCTTCGCCTGCCCGCCGGTGTTTGACAAGGGGCGCCGGCTGCTCTATACTGATGACATACAGCGGGAAGGGGTGGTCGAGACGGAGACCATGGACATCAACAAGCTGCAGGCCTTTCTCTGCGTGGCCAAGCACCAGAATTTCACCCGGGCGGCGGAGGAGCTGTTCATCAGCCAGCCGGCCCTGAGCAAGAAGATCGCGGACTTCGAAAACGAGATCAACGTGCGCCTGCTGGACCGGGACAACCGCAACGTGACCCTCACCCCCGCGGGCCGCGCCCTGTATGCCGAGGCCCCGGTGCTGCTGGGGGTGCTGAAGGATCTGACCCACAAGGTCCAGGACATCAGCCGCAATCAGGAGCGGCAGCTGAGCATCGCCTGCACCGGCGTGGAGTACGACTTTTTCGTGCCCCTGTTCCACGCCTTCCGCCGGGCCCACCCGGACATCGCCGTCACGCTGCGCTGGTGCTCTGCCCCGGAGGTGCGCCAGCTGCTGGCCGCCAACCTGATCGACCTGGGCTTCCAGCTGGATATCGACGCCTCCAACGAGCCCAACGTCAGCTACTTCCCCCTGTTCGAGGACCAGCTGGACATCGTGGTCAGCCCCTACCATCCCCTTGCCCGGGCGGACGCCCTGAAGCTGGAGGAGCTGCGGTCCGAGCGGCTCATCGCCATCCGCTCCTCCGACAAGCACCTCCCCTTTGAAAACATCCTGGCCTACTTCCGCCGGCACGGCGTCGAGTTCTGCGGCGGCATCTCCACGGTGGAGAATCTGGACGCGCTCATCTTCCAGGTGAGCACGGGGATGGGGGTGGCGCTGCTGTCCAGCCGGGCCAAGGTCCGCCACGGCGGGGTGCTGCGCTTCATCCCCGTGGACGGGGAGCGCATGAGCGTCCAGACCTGCCTGGCCTGGAACCGCGGCAACACCAACCCCATGCGGGATGTGTTTTTTGACTTCACCCGCGGCTATCTGACCACCCTGTGACTCGGTCCCGTCCCACAAAGAGCCGGACAGGAGCATTTGCTCCTGTCCGGCTCTTCTGTTT
>CAVJBM010000046.1:0-13042 GCA_963647775.1 Anaerovibrio sp. | reverse complement strand
ACTTCGCCGACCTGGTGTACAACGGCAAGTGGTTCACCCCCCTGCGGGAGGCCCTCCAGGCCTTCGCCGTGGATACCCAGAAGCACGTCACCGGCACGGTGAAACTGAAGCTGTACAAGGGCAACATCATCACCTCCTCCGTCACCTCTCCGGACAGCCTGTACTCCGAAAACCTGGTGACCTTTGAGGAGAGCGACTACAACCAGAACGACGCCGCCGGCTTCATCAACCTGTGGGGCCTGCCCGACAAGATGCAGGCACTGCGGGAGCAGGGAAAACTGTAAGCATACAAACAGCGCCGCCCCTCCCACCGGAGGGGCGGCATTTCAAGGGTCACGAAAGGAAGAACTGTCATGGCAAAACTCTGGGCCGGCCGCACCGACGGCGCCACCGCCAAGCTGGCGGACGACTTCAACTCCTCCATCCGCTTCGACTGCCGCATGTACCGGCAGGACATCACCGGCTCCATGGCCCACGCGGCCATGCTGGGGGCCGCGGGCATCCTGCCCCAGGCAGAGGCGGACGCCATCATCGACGGGCTCCAGACCGTTCTGGACGACCTGGACAGCGGGGCCCTGACCTTCGACCCGGAGTGCGAGGACATCCACATGTTCGTGGAGCAGGTGCTCACCCAGCGGCTGGGGGACCTGGGCAAAAAGCTACACACCGCCCGCAGCCGCAACGATCAGGTGGCGCTGGACCTGCGGATGTATCTGCGGGAGGAGTGCGATGCCGTCTCCGCCCTGATCACCGGCCTGGCCGCGGCCCTCACCGGCCGGGCGGAGGAGTACCAGAGCGCCATCATGCCCGGCTACACCCATCTCCAGCGGGCCCAGCCCGTCACCTTCGGCCACCACCTGATGGCCTACGTCATGATGCTCCTGCGGGACCGGGACCGGCTGGCCGACTGCCGACGGCGGATGAACCAGTCCCCCATCGGCTGCTGCGCCCTGGCGGGCACCACCTACCCCACCGACCGGCAGTTCGAGGCCGCAAAGCTGGGCTTCGACGGCGTGTGCCGCAACAGTCTGGACGGCGTGTCCGACCGGGACTTCTGTGCCGAGCTGCTGTCCGCCCTGGCGGTGCTGATGATGCACCTGTCCCGGCTCAGCGAGGAGCTGGTGCTGTGGTCCAGCTGGGAGTTCCGCTTCGTCACCCTGTCGGACGCGTACACCACCGGCTCGTCCATCATGCCCCAGAAGAAGAACTCCGACATGGCGGAGCTCATCCGGGGCAAGACCGGCCGGGTGTACGGCGACCTCACCGCCATGCTCACCACCCTGAAGGGGCTGCCGCTGGCCTACAACAAAGATTTGCAGGAGGACAAGGAGGCCGTCTTTGACGCCTGCGACACGGTGAAGCTGTGCCTGCCGGTGATGACCGGCATGATCGCCACCCTCACCGCCCACACCGACGTGATGTACGCCGCCGCCCAGAAGGGCTTCCTCAATGCCACCGACCTAGCGGACTACCTGGTGGGCAAGGGCCTCCCCTTCCGGACGGCCTATAAGATCTCCGGCCAGCTGGTGGCCCAATGCATCGCGGAGGGCAGGGTGCTGGAGGACCTGCCCCTGGAGGAATACCAGGCCCTGGACCCTCACTTCGACGCCGACGTCTACGCCGCCATCGACCTGAACGCCTGCGTGGCCCGGCGCACCAGCGAGGGGGGCACCAGCCCCGGCTCCGTGGCCGCCCAGATCGCCTGGGCCCGGAGCCAGCTGTAAGGCCGGCCTCGCTGGACTTTTCCGGCGGGATGTGCTATCATGTGGGCAGGAGCCGCGGCTCCTGCCCATTTTTTCTTTCAGGAGGATGGAACATGAAAAAGAGACTCACCTGCGCCCTGCTGGCCTTGGCCATGGTGTTCGCACTGGCCGCCTGCGGCGCCTCCGACGGGCAGGCGAGCGAGAGCCCCGCCCCCAGGAACCTCGTCGGCTTCACCTTCGACGTTCCGGAGGGCTTCACCGTCAGCGCCGACAACGGTCAGCTGTGGCTGGCCCCCGGCTACCCCGCAGACACCTCCAACATCACCGTCACCACCGCCGAGTACGACAAGCTGTTCGACACCTACACCCGGGAGATGCTGGAGACTGTGGTGGAATCCCTCCTTGCCGAGGCCGCCGGGCAGGAGGTGGACGTGACCAGCGACAGCTTTGAGCGCACCACCCTCGACGGCGTGGACGCCATCCGCTACCGCTATCACATGGAGCTGTACGGCACGGCCCTGCGGCAGGAGATCGTGGCCGTCAACGGCGCCAACATGGGCTACACCTTCACCTTCACCCAGGCCGGCACCGCCGACTGGGACGACGCCTACAACGCCTGCGTGGACAGCATCCGCTTCACCTTTGAATGAAAAAAGAGCCGCCCCTGCACAGCAGGGGCGGCTCTTTTATGCCCGGCGGGCCCTCAGGGATGCTCCAGCCGGTAGATCACAGCGGCCAACTGCTCCCGGGTGACAAAGCTGCGGTAGGCCAGATCGCCTCTCTCGTCCCCGCGCAGCAGGCCCATCTCCTCCGCCCAGGCCCGCTCCTCCGCCGACCACGCCGCCGGCGGCAGCTGGGCCTGCTCCGCCAGCCAGGCGGCCATCAGGGCGTTGAACCGCTCCTGGGTCAGGCCGCCCTCCTCCCCGGCCGGCTCATCCTTGGCCTCCTCGTCCCTGGCCTCGCCGGACGGCTCCGCCGGGGCGGGGTCGGCCTGGGGCTTCAGCTCCGCCGCCACGTCCGCCCGGAAGTCGTCCATGCTCCTCCCGAGCTTGGGGAACCAGTGGAGCACGTCCCCGTGGTTGCTGGCCATGCCCAGGGCGTGGCCCTCCGCGTGGCAGATCACCGTCTCCGGCGCCAGCGGGTCCAGCTGGTACAGCCGGCACAGGTGGGCGGTGAGCTCCACCGCCGTGCGGTAGACCTGTTCAAAGTAGGCCCGGTCGGTCAGGCCGTCCTCGCAGATCTCAAAGGAGATGTGGGTGTTGTTGGCGCTGGGGCGGGTGGAGCCGTTTCCGGCGTGCCAGCCCCGGGTGGTCCAGGGCAGGGTCTGCACCGCCGCCACGGAGCCGTCCGCCAGCCGGCCCACGAAGCCGTGGACGCACACGTCCAGCCCCGGCCGGTTCCAGTGGTTGCCGTTCCTGTTGGCGCCCAACTGGGCCAGCAGGGCGGCGCAGTCCGGGTCGTCCGCCGCGGGCTGGACATACCGGCGCAGGGTGGGGTTGTTGGCCCCGGTGGAGTGGACCATGATCCCCTTGGGCCGGATGGTCTGGCCGGTTTTATAGCAGTCGTTCTCCGTCAGGAGACACTTGAGCAGCTTCATCCGTTCCCCTCCTGTCCGCCGGCGCGCTCATGCTGTGTGCCGAAATAAAAAGAGATGATCACCGCGTAGATGGTCATGAAATCCTGGCTCACCTTCCCCCGCAGGGCCAGCACGGCGAAGGCCGCCGTCAGCACGATGGTCACCAGCGACTTGACGCACAGCAGGTTGGCCAGCCGTTTTCTCAAAAGTTCCATATCAGTTTCCCCCCTCGTTGTTCCAAGGGCTCATTCCGAGCCCAGTGCCTGGTGGAGGCGGGCAAGGTCGCTCTCCTGCTCGGAGAGTTTGACCTCTACCACAGCTATGCGCTCCACCACGCTGTTGTGCTTGTCCACCTTTTTCTCCAGCTGCTCGATGCGGTAATTGGTCAGCCGGTTGGCGGCCAGAATGCCCCCCAGGCTGCCGATGGCGGTGCCGATGAGGGCGATGACCGCCACTACGATCTCCTTCACGTCCGTTCCCCCCTCCCACAGGGGGCCGGAGACAAGTTTTTGTTGCTCTTTCCCGTGCAATCTGATATAATATTTGGTTGTTAAAACGAAATTGGAGGTATCCTCCCCTATGTCACGATACGAGTCTGAGATCAAGCGCCGGCGCACCTTCGCCATCATCTCCCACCCCGACGCCGGTAAGACCACCCTGACCGAAAAGTTCCTGCTGTACGGCGGGGCCATCGCCCAGGCGGGGGTGGTCAAGGGCAAGAAAAATTCCCGCGCCGCCACCTCCGACTGGATGGAGATCGAAAAGCAGCGCGGCATTTCCGTCACATCGTCTGTGATGCAGTTTCAGTACAACGGCTTCTGCATCAACATTCTGGACACCCCCGGCCACCAGGACTTCTCCGAGGACACCTACCGCACCCTCATGGCCGCCGACTCCGCCGTCATGGTCATCGACGCCGCCAAGGGCGTGGAGGCCCAGACCCGGAAGCTGTTCAAGGTGTGCGCCATGCGGGACATCCCCATCTTCACCTTCATCAACAAGATGGACCGGGAGGCCCGGGACCCCTTCGAGCTCTGCCAGGAGCTGGAGAAGGAGCTGGGCATCGACACCTACGCCGTCAACTGGCCCATCGGCTGCGGCAAGGAGTTCCAGGGCGTGTACGACCGGGCCCGGAGGAAGATCATCCACTTCACCTCCAACACCAACGCCCGGGCCGCCACCGCCACCGAGGTGGACCTGAACGACCCGGAGCTGGCCGGGCTCATCGGCCAGGCCAAGCGGGACCAGCTGGCCGACGAGATCGAGCTGCTGGACGGCGCCTCCTGCGAGTTCGACCTGGACCGGGTGCGCCACGGCAAGCTGTCCCCGGTGTTCTTCGGCTCCGCCCTCACCAACTTCGGCGTGGAGCCCTTTCTGGAGGACTTCCTGCGCATGACCACGCCCCCCCTCCCCCGCCGGGCCGGGGACGAGATCATCGACAGCTTTGACGACGAGTTCTCCGCCTTCGTGTTCAAGATCCAGGCCAACATGAACAAGGCCCACCGGGACCGCATCGCCTTTATGCGGGTGGTCTCCGGCCGGTTCGACGCGGAGAAGGAGGTCTATCACGTTCAGGGGGGCAAGCGCATCAAGCTGTCCCGGCCCCAGCAGCTGATGGCCGCCGAGCGGGAGATCATCGAGGAGGCCTACGCCGGCGACATCATCGGCGTGTTCGACCCGGGCATCTTCTCCATTGGCGACACCCTGTGCGCCCCGGGGAAGAAGTTCAGGTTCGACCCCATCCCCACCTTCGCCCCGGAGCATTTCCGCCGGGTGCGGCCCCTGGACACCATGAAGCGCAAGCAGTTCCTCAAGGGCATGGAGCAGATCGCCCAGGAGGGCGCCATCCAGATCTTCAAGACCCCCTATTCCGGCATGGAGGAGGTCATCGTGGGCGTGGTGGGCACATTGCAGTTCGACGTGCTGGAATACCGCCTGCGGGGGGAGTACGGCGTGGACCTCTATGTGGAGGGCCTGCCCTTCGAGTATCTCCGCTGGGTGGAGCACGAGGGGGACGAGCCCCTGAAGGCCGACGACCTGATCCTGCCCAACGACGCCATGCTGGTGGAGGACTACAAGGGGAATCAGCTGCTGCTGTTCTCCTCCCTGTGGTCCATCAACTGGACGGCGGAGCGCAACAAGCAGCTGACCCTGCTGGAATTCGGCGGGGCCTGGTTCTGAAAAACACACCCGGCAGGGCGCTCCTGCCGGGTGCTTTTCTTTTTCCGCCGGATGTGGTATACTGTTTCATCATTGCAAAGGGGGGCGGCGGCGTGAAGGGGAAACTCACCGTGCTCTTTCTCGCCCTGGAGGGGGCGCTGTACGCCGCCTTTCTGGCCCTGGACCTCACCGGCCGGGGCGGCCAGACCGTCCCCCTCAAGTACGCCGGGGTGCTGCTCTGCCTGGCGTGGGCGGTCATGCAGGCCCTCCAGGGCGGGGACCGGCTGACCCCCGCCGCCCTGGCCCTCACCGCGGCGGCGGACTGGTTCCTGCTGGTGCGGGGGGATCATTTCGCCCTGGGGGTGGCCCTCTTTCTGGGGGTGCAGACCCTCTACCTCCTGCGGCTGCGGGCGGCGGGCGCGCCCCGGGCATACTGGCTGCGGACCGGCCTGCCCCTGCTGATGGGGGTCATCGTATGGCAGCTTGGGCTGCTGTCGCCCCTGAATCTGCTGGTGTGCCTCTATTTCTCCCAGCTGCTGAGCAACGCCGCCCTGGCGTGGACCGTCCCCGGCCAGCGGCCCTTCGCCGCCGGGCTCACCCTGTTCGTGGGGTGCGACGTCTGCGTGGGGTTGTTCAACCTGGGGCTGGCCACGCCCTTCTCCGGGGTGGGGATGTGGCTGTTTTATCTGCCCTCTCAGGTGCTCATCGCCCTGAGCGGGGAAAGGAAGTCGATCGTATGAAGCGAAGCAAGCTGCTCACCCTGCTGCTGGCCGCGGCCGCGGCGGCGGTGCTGCTGTCCGGGGCCATCGCCGTGCCCATCCTGTGCCGGCCCTTCTACTACGCCCACATCGGGCCCCTCCGGCTGGAGGCGGCCACCGGCTATACCCGCTCCGAGATCAAGACCGCCTATGACGAGATGCTGGACTACTGCCTGGGGGGCGAGGAGTTCTCCACCGGGGTCCTCCGCTGGTCGGAGAGCGGGAAGGACCACTTCACCGACGTGCGGGTGCTCTTCCTGCTGGACCTGAAGGTGCTGGCGGTGTCGGCGGCGGTGCTTATCCTGGCCCTCATTGCCGCAGGGCTGATCGGGCTGCGGCCGGCGCGGTTGGCGGGCCGGGGCCCCGCCTTCTGGGCCGGTGCCGGGCTGGGCGGGCTGTTCCTCCTCCTGGGCGGCCTGGCGGCGCTGGACTTCGACCGGGCCTTCGTGGTGTTCCACAGCCTGTTTTTCCCCGGAAAAACCAACTGGCTCTTCGACCCCCGCACTGACGAGATCATCAGCATCCTGCCGGAGGTCTTTTTCCGCAACTGCGCCATCCTCATCCTGGCGGTGCTCATTCTGGGCTGCGCCGGGCTGATCGCGGGCGACCTGCTGGCGGGGCGGAAGGGCCGCGCCGCCGAAAAAGCCTGAACATTTTGAAAAAAGCTGTTGCATTTCTCCCCGGTTCGTGGTAAAATGTGTGATGCGTTTATGAGGCGTGGAGGTTTGCTGCGCCGATCAGACCCTACGAACGTGAAAGAGGTGAACGACGATGAAGGAAGGCATCCATCCCAAGTACCAGCACACCACTATCACCTGTGCGTGCGGCAACGTGATCGAGACTGGCTCGACCAAGAAGGACATCAAGGTGGAAGTCTGCTCCAAGTGTCACCCCTTCTATACCGGTAAGCAGAAAGTGGTGGACACCGGCGGGCGTGTCAGCCGCTTCAACAAGAAGTTCGGTCTGGAGTAACCCTGTCTTTCCAAAGGGCTCATGTCGCGTGACATGGGCCCTTTTTCTGTCCGTATCGCCGCCCGCCCCGTTCGGATCTGTTCATCCGGAGGTATTTATGTTTGAAGAACAGCAATTGATGAAGATCAACCGCGCCGTGCTGGTGGGGCTGTCCGCCCCGGGGCTCAGCCGGGAGGAGAACGCCTCGGAGCAGTCCATGGAGGAGCTGGCCGCCCTGCTGGAGACGGCGGGGGGCACCTGCCTGGGCACCGTGCTCCAGAACAAGGCCACCCCCGACCCCCGCACCTTCATCGGCGAGGGCAAGACCGCGGAGGTGCGGGAGCTGGCCCAGAGCCTGGGGGCCGACATGGTCATCTTTGACAACCCCCTCTCCCCCTCCCAGCAGCGGGCCCTCACCGAGGATCTGGGCGTCACCGTCATCGACCGGGCGGGGCTCATCCTGGACATCTTTGCCCAGCGGGCCCGCACCAGCGAGGGCCGGCTCCAGGTGGAGCTGGCCCAGTACCAGTACCTGCTGCCCCGGCTCACCGGCATGTGGAAGCATCTGGAGCGGCAGGAGGGCGCCATCGGCACCCGCGGCCCCGGCGAGACCCAGCTGGAAAGCGACCGGCGGCACATCCACCGGAAGATCGCCAAGCTGGAGGAGGAGCTTCGGGACGTGCGCCGGGTGCGGGCCACCCAGCGGGAGCGCCGGGAGAAGAACGAGGTGCCCGTGGTGGCCATCGTGGGCTACACCAACGCGGGCAAATCCACCCTGCTCAACGCCCTCACCGGTTCGGACATCCCGGCCAACGACCGCCTGTTCGACACCCTGGACACCACCACCCGCACCCTGGAGCTGTCCGACACCTGCACCGTGCTCATCTCGGACACGGTGGGCTTCATCTCCAAGCTGCCCCACCAGCTGGTGGACGCCTTCAAGGCCACCCTGGAGGAGCTGTCCTTCGCCGACCTGCTGCTCCACGTCATCGACGCCTCCGACCCTCTCTGGCGGGAGCAGGCTGCGGTGGTGGACCGGCTCATCGAGGAGCTGGGCGCCTCTGAGACCCCGCGGCTGGAGGTGTTCAACAAGTGCGACCTCTTCCCCAACGACATCCTGCCCCGGGGGGAGGATATGGTGTCCATCTCCGCCCGCACCGGGGAGGGGCTGGACCGGCTGCGCGCCGCCATCGAAAAGCGGCTGGACGCGGGCACGGCCCGGGTGGTGCTCCACCTGCCCTACGACAGGGGCGGCATTCTGGACGGGCTGTACAAGGAGGCCAAGGTGGAGAAGGTGGACTACTCCGACACCATCGACGTCACCGCCGTGTGTACCCACAAGACCATCGGCCGGCTGCGGGACTATGTGGAGGGCTACACGCCCCCCAGGGAGGACTGGGAATGACGGAGTATCTGGTCCCCACCGGGGCGGGAGAGGCCACGGTGGTGGAGAAGCGCTCGGAGTTCATCGGTCAGGTGTGGCCGGTGGAGGCCGAGGAGGAGGCCCGGGCCCTCATCGAGCAGGCCAAAAAAAGCTATCACGACGCCCGGCACCACTGCTGGTGCTATCTCATTCGTGACGGGGCGGTGCGCTACTCCGACGACGGAGAGCCCCAGGGTACGGCGGGGCAGCCCATGCTCAGCGTGTTCCAGAAGGCGGGACTCACCAACGTGTGCTGCGTGGTGACCCGGTACTTCGGCGGGGTGCTGCTGGGGGCGGGCGGCCTCGTGCGGGCGTACACGCAGGCGGCCTCTGACGCGCTGGCCGCCGCGGGGATCTCACAGGTCCGCCGGTGGGTGGAGCTGGCGGTGGAGTGCCCGTACAGCTTTCTGGAGCGGGTGAAGAACCTCACCGAGGCCCTCGGCGGTGCTGTGGGCGAGGTGGAGTACGCCGCCGTGGTGACCGTCCACGCCCTCCTGCCCGAGGCGCAGGCGGAGCCCTTCGCCGCCCAGATCACCGAGCTCTCCGCCGGCAGCTTTGCCGCCGTGGAGCTGGGGGAGACCTTCCGGGCGGTGCCGGTCAAATAGCAGCAAAAGCCGGCCTGCAATCGCAGGCCGGCTTTTTGATCTCTGTTCAGCGGGAAAGCCTCAGATACAGCAGCGGGTACGGGCCTCCCTCTTCGTCCCGGTCCGTCCGCTTCCAGGCCGTAAAGCCCATGTGCTCATAAAAACCCACCGCCTGGGGGTTCTGCTCGTTGACCGTGACCTCCCGGACGCCGTAATTCCGGATGCCGTACTCCAGCAGCCGCCGGCCGAGGCCCATCCCCCGCTCCTCCGGCGCAAGAAACAGCATTTCCAGCCGGCCGTTTTCCACGCCCATGAAGGCGGCCGGGCTCCCGGTCCGGTCCTCGGCGACGATCAGGCGCGCCACGCCAGCCAGCGCTTGGGGAACATATCCCCTGATCCGCTCCACCTCCGCATCGGAGAGGAACAGATGGGTCGCCCGGACGGAGCGCTCCCAGACGTCCAGCAGCTGCGCCATCAGCAGCGCGCTTCTGTCCTGTACTTCATAAAGCTTCATTTCACTGTCCTGTCTCCCGCCCCCGCCGCAGCCGGGGCGGGCTTTTTATTTTACAGCTCCACCGCCCGGGCCACGGAGAAGAACCACAGGGCCCGGCGGGCCACCGGACGGTCGGTCACCGCCGCCAGCGCCCGGGTATAGGCGTCCAGCTGGGGGCGGTAGCTCTCCGCACGGTCCCGGAGGGTGTCCGCCGTCACCCGGTCGGTCTTGAAGTCCAGCACGGTGACGGAGCCGTCCTCCTCCACGAACCAGCAGTCCACCACCCCCTGGAGCAAAACCTTCTCCCCCGGCTCCGCGCCGGGATAGTAGTCCGCCGCCGGCACCAGCAGGGAGAATTTGTACTCCCGCTCCACCTGCCGGGCCGCCAGCAGCCGCCGGCCCAGGTCCGAGCGGAAAAAGGCCAGAATATCCGCCGGGTCCACCGCCTCCCCCTGCTGGGGGGTGATGTACCGCCCCGCCGTCAGCCGGGCGATCTCGCCGGCCACCTGGGCCGCGTCCCCGGTGCGGCTGTAGTCCAGGTACTGCATGACCATGTGGAGGGCGGTGCCCCGCTGGGCCGCCGTCAGGGGCCGGGGGCCGTCGAACCACGGTTTGGGCAGGGTGAGCTCCGGGGCCGCGGGGCGCAGGGGCACGGCGTCCTCCGCCGCCTCCGCGTCCTTCTCCCGGCCCTTCAGCTGGGTGGCGGTCAGCTTGGAGGGGATGTCCGCCGCCCCGGCGTGGGGATAGGTCCACGCCAGTGCCTGCTCCAGGTCCTCCGGCAGGGAGAGGGTCTCCCCCGCCGTCTCCTCCGTCTCCGCTCCGGCGGGGCCGGTGAGGTAGTCCGCCGCCGGCAGCACCCGCACGTCCCAGGGGTAGTCCGAGCGGGCGTTGCCGCCGCAGTACAGGGGGCCGCAGTCCCCCCGGGCGGCCACCGGCGGCAGGATCCAGTCCGCCATGCAGGCGGCGTTGGCCGCCTCCCACGGGGACACGGGGCAGGCCGCCCGGTCGGCCAGCGCAGCTGCCGCGCCGTCCTCCCCGCTGCGGAGGGCGGTGAACAGGATCAGCTTGTGCTCCGCCCGGGTCATGGCCACGTAGAGCAGGCGCATCTCCTCCGCCCGCATCTGCCGGCGGAGCTTCAGGGCCACCGCGTCCCGGGCGATGGTGGTGTAGCGCAGCATCCGGGCCCGGTCGGTGCGCTTGGGGCCCAGGCCCAGCTCCGGATGAAACAGGATGGGCGCGCGGGAGTCCGCCTCGTTGAAGCGGCGCTCCAGCCCGCACAGCAGCACCACCGGGAACTCCAGGCCCTTGGAGCGGTGGATGGACAGGATGCGCACGCCGCCCCCCTCGCCCCCCGCCACCGGCACGGGGACGTTGTTGTCCGCCATGCGGCTCAGGTGGAGCAGGAAGGCCATCAGGCCCCGGTGGCCCGCGCCCTCAAAGCGGCAGGCCTCGTCATAGAGGGCCATGAGGTTGGCCCGGCGGCGCGCCCCATCGGGCAGGCCGGCGAACACCGCGGGCAGGTCCGTGCGGTCGTACACCTGCCGCAGGAGCACGTGGCTGCTCTCCTCCGCGGCCAGCTCCCGCAGTTCGTCCAGCAGGGTCAGGAAGGAGATGCAGTCCTCCTCTCCCCGCTGGGCCCCGGCGGCCAGAGAGTCGTACACGCAGCCGGAGCCCTCCCGCCGGAGGGCGGCCAGCCGGTCCGGCTCGAAGCGGAACAGGGGCGAGCGCAGCACCGCCAGCAGGGGCACGTCCTGCCGGGGGTTGTCGATGATGCTCAGCAGGGAGACGGCCACGGAGATCTCCGTAGTGCCGAAGAACTCCCGGCCGCCCCCGGCGGTCCAGGGGATGCCCTGCTCGTCCAGGGCCGCGCCGTAGTGCCGCAGCACCGTCCCGGGGGAGCGCAGGAGGATCACCACGTCCTCCGCCCGCAGGGGCCGGTCCCCCACGGGGAAGCCGCCGTCCAGCAGGGCGCGGATGCGCGCCGCCGCCGCCCGGGCCTCCAGCAGATCCTTCTCCGGGCGCTCGGTTTCGCCGTCGTCCTCTTCCCCGACGTCGCCCAACTCAAGACAGTTGAGTTCCACCCGGAAGGGCTTCGCCGGGGCCAGGTCTGCCCTGCCGGGGATGAGGGCCTCGGCGTCGGTGTAGTCCAACTCCCCCGCCTGCCGGGACATGACGGCCCGGAAGATGAAGTTCACCCCGTCCAGCACCTCCGGACGGGAGCGGAAGTTGCGGGAGAGCAGGATGGACCGGCCCTCCCCCTCCGCCGCCCGGTCGTGGGGCGGGAAGCGGTCGTACTTGTCCAGAAAAATGGTGGGGTCCGCCAGGCGGAAGCGGTAGATGGACTGCTTCACGTCCCCCACCAGGAAGAGGTTTCGCCCGTTGGAGAGGGCGTCGAAGATCGCGTTCTGGACGGCGTTGGTGTCCTGATACTCGTCCACCATGATCTCGTCAAAGGCAGCCCCCACGTCGGCGGCCAGGCCCTCGCTCCCCGGCTCGGCCCCGGCCAGCAGCCGGGCCGTCAGGTGCTCCGCGTCGGCAAAGTCGATGAGATGGCGGCGGCGCTTCAGGCCCTCGAAGGCCCGGTCGAACTCCTCCGCCGTCTCCAGCAGGGCGGCCATGGCCGGGCCCACGGCCCGCAGGTCCTCCATGGCCTCCGCCGCCGTCACCTGGAACCGCTCCCCCAGCTTCGCCAGCTGCTTCTTGCAGCGGTCCCGCTGGGCCTTGGCCCGGGCCTTCAGATCCTCGCCGCACTCGCCCTTCTTCGTCCCCAGCCGGGGGAAGGGGATGGGGAAGCAGGCCGCGGCGGCGTCCCACCCGGAATCCAGCGCCAGGCGCAGGCCCTCCAGGGCGGCCAGGGTGCCGTCCAGGGAGGGGCCATAGTTGCGCTCCAGTAGGTCGTCCCCGGCGATCTCGCCCCGCAGGGCCTCCAGCTCCGCCAGCCAGTGGGCGGCCAGTTCCGCCCCGTCGGCCAGCAGCAGCCGGCCCCATGGGGTGTCCTCCGGGCCGGCGTCCGCCGGCAGGTCGAAGTCCCCCCGGCGCTCCAGCAGCCAGCGGCGGGGGTCCTGCTGGGCCTGCACCCGGCGGTGGACGTCCAGCACCGCGTCCTCAATGGTCTGGTCGTCCCGCTCCCCCGCCAGGGCGTCCACTAGGGCGGCAAAGCCCGGGTCGGCCTGGATGCCGGCGTAGCGCCGCTCCAGCACGTCCCTCAGGGCCTGGGCGCGCAGCTCGTCCCCCTCGGCCTCGTCGCACACCCGGAAGTCCGGGTCCAGCCCCGCCAGGTGCCCCCACTGCCGCAGGAAATCCAGGCAGAAGGCGTCCACGGTGCAGATCCTGGCCTGATACACCCGGACGGCGCTCCGCCGCAGGTGGCGGTCCTCTGGGTGGAGGGCAAGGC
>CAVJBM010000045.1:0-32983 GCA_963647775.1 Anaerovibrio sp. | reverse complement strand
GAGCTCCATCTTTATCTTCCCGTACATCATGCCGCAGTGGACGCTCGCCGTCGTGTGGCAGAACCTCTTCAACTCCAACGCCGTCACCGGCACGAGCAACGGTCTGCTCGCCGCGCTCTTCGGCATCAACATGCCGATGTGGTGGTGCAAGGGTCTGTTTCCGAGCCTGATGGTGCTGGGACTGCACTACGCGCCCTTCGCCTATATCCTCATCGGCGGAATTTTCCGGAATATGGACGCGAACCTTGAGGAAGCCGCCACCATTCTGGACACCCCGAAATGGCGCACCATGTTCCGCGTGACGCTCCCGCTCGTGAAGCCCGCCATCCTGTCCACGATATTGCTCGTGTTCGGCAGCGCGATGGGATCTTACCCCGTGCCGCACTATCTCGGACTCAGCACGCTCAGCACGAAGTACATCTCCATGAACAGCAAGTACACCGGCGAAGCGAGCATTCTCGCCATCATTATGATGGTCTTCGGCGTCGCGATCATGCTGCTCAACCAGTTCTCGCTGCGCAGCCGCAAGAACTACACGACCGTCACCGGAAAATCCGGCCAGATCTCCAAGATCCGCCTCGGCAAAGCCGGGCGCATCGTCATCGCGCTCATCCTCGTCATCATCACCTTCTTCACCAGCATCTTCCCCATCATCTCCTTCGCCTTCGAGACCTTCCTCCCGAACCCCGGTGACTACTCCTTCCTCTACACGGGCGACGCCTCGAACCTCACGACGAAGTGGTGGCTGACGAACGAGAATATCACGGAAAACGGCATGTACGGTCAGAAGGGCATTCTATATAATGAGACCATCTGGCGCGCCTTCAAGGGCACGATATTGACCTCCGTCGCCTGCGCGCTGCTCGCCGGCTCCATCGGCACCATGATCGGCTACGCGGTCTCCAAAAACCGCCGCAGCCGCTGGGCGAACTACGTCAACTCCATCGCCTTCCTGCCCTATCTGATGCCCTCCATCGCCGTCGGCGTCGCGTTCTTCATCCTGTTCTCTACGGAAAAGCTCAATCTCTTCAACACCTACACGCTGCTCATCATCGCCGGCACGATCAAGTATATCCCCTTTGCGAGCCGCAGCTCCTTAAACTCCATGCTCCAGCTCTCCGGCGAGATCGAGGAAGCGGCGATCATCCAGAACATCCCATGGTGGAAGCGCATGACGCGCATCATCATCCCGATCCAGAAGTCCTCCATCATCTCCGGCTTCCTGCTGCCGTTTATGACCTGCCTGCGTGAGCTCTCGCTTTTCATGCTGCTGTGCGTGCAGGGCTTCATCCTCTCCACCACGCTGGACTACTTCGACGAGATGGGGCTTTACGCCTTCTCCAGCGGCATCAACCTGCTCCTCATCATCACCATTCTTGTCTGCAACGCGCTCGTCAACAAGGTCACGGGTGCGAGCCTCGACAAGGGAATCGGAGGTTAAACCATGCCTGAAATCAAACTTGAACATGTCACCAAGCGCTGGGGCAAATTCTACGCCGTCGAGGACCTGAGCCTCACCATAGCCGACAACGCCTTTGTCACACTGCTGGGTCCCTCCGGCTGCGGCAAGACGACCACGCTGCGCATGATCGCGGGTCTGGAGACCCCGACGAGCGGGCGTATCACCATCGGCGACACCGTCGTTTTCGACAGCGCGCTCGGCATCAACATCCCGCCGAACAAGCGCCGCGTCGGGTTCCTGTTCCAGAACTACGCCCTCTGGCCCAACATGACCGTTTACCAGAACATCTCCTTCGGACTCGCGAACGTCAAGGAGCCGCTGCCGAAGATCGACTTCGAGGCGAAAAATGCCGCGCGCCTTGCCGAGATCCTCTCCTCCCCCGCCGAGGTAAGAGCGGTGCTGGACGAGTGCCGCGACAAGGACGGAAAGCTCGACGGCAAAAAGGCGGTGCTGAAGCTCATCGACGCCTTTACCCTCTCCCAGTACACGGCGAAGAAGCTCTTCGACTATCATCTGGAATCCGGCAAGGACGTCTCCGCCGAGGCGGAGACGCTGCGCGCGAAGGCGGAGAGTGCAAAGAAAGCCGCTGAGAGCGCGGGAACGCCGCTGGACGCCGAGTTCCGCTTCACCCGCGGCGGCGAGCCCATCCTGACGACCCGCAAGCTGACAAAGGAGGAGATCGATCTCACCGTCCGCCGCGTCAGCCGCATCGTCAAGATCGGCATGTTCATGGACCGCTACCCCGCGGAGCTCTCCGGCGGCCAGCAGCAGCGCGTCGCCATCGCGCGCACCCTCGCCCCGGAACCGACCGTGCTCTTTATGGACGAGCCGCTCAGCAACCTCGACGCAAAGCTCCGTCTCGAAATGCGCTATGAGCTCCAGCGTCTGCACGTCGAGACCGGCTCCACCTTCGTCTACGTCACCCACGACCAGATGGAGGCCATGACCCTGGCCACCCAGATCTGCCTGATCAACAACGGCGTCCTCCAGCAGTACGAGGCGCCCCTCACCGTGTACGATAAGCCCGCCAACCTCTTCGCCGCGGACTTCGTGGGCAACCCCTCCATCAACTTTGTGGAGGCCAAGGGTGTCCCGCGGGCCGACGGCGCGGTGGAGCTCACCGTGTTCGGCGGGCGGAAGGCCGTGTTCACCCCGGCCCAGAGCCTGGATCTGCCCGGCTGGTTCGCCCAGCGGGACGCCCACGCGGCGGAGGCCGAGGCCGAGCACCAGAGGAAGGCCGCCGAGAAGGGCTACGTGGAAAAGGGCAACAAGGACGAGGTGTTCCGTTACCACATCGCCAAGGTGGAGGAGGACGACGACTCCCTCCGGGAGGAGCCCGTTCTCACCAACGAGGACCTGGTGCTGGGCATCCGGCCGGAATTCCTGGACATCGCCGACGAGGGCAGCCTCACCGGCGAGATCTACGGCGCCATGCCCACCGGCATGGAGTCCACCATCAAGGTCCGGGTGGACGACTTCCTGCTCACCGGCGTGATCTTCGGCAGCTCCCTGTTCACCATCGGGGCCAAGGTGCCCATCACCGTCACCGGGGACCACATCATGCTCTTCGACCGGAAGAGCGGCAGGCGCATCGCCTCCGGCAGCCTGACCTTCTGAGCGCTTCGCCCCGCCCGGCTCTTGAGCCGGGCGGGGCTTTTTCTGCATTGCAATCCGGCGGCAAAGCTGGTAAACTGAAAGCAAGACAGGCTGCCCGGCGGGCAGCCGGCATGGAAAGGAGTTCTGCCCTATGAGGTATACCGTCCCCGTCTCGGAGGAGGAGAAGAAGTCCCCCCTCTACAAGTATTTCCTGCGGGAGCTGGCCCCCGCGCCCCAGGAGAAGTACGACGCCATCGCCAAGGGCCCCATGGACCCCAAGGACGCCCTGCAGGCCCCCGACCTGAACAAACTGTTCGACCCCGGCTATCTGCCCGGCGAGTTCGGCTGGTGCGTCCTGCCCGACGGCACCGGCACCGTGGCCAACGTGACCCCCATGCCCAACGTCACCGTGGAGATGTTCGACTGGTGGTTCGCCTGGCACGGGGTGCAGCCCATGCGCTATAAGATCTGGGACCCGGAGGACCATTTCTACTGCCAGACCCGCAACATGGACCAGGCGCTGGACGGCTCCCTGACCATGAAGGAGCGCTACTGGAACACCACCCACGACGTGAAGGAGAGTATGCTGGGCGACGGCGAGGAGCACGCCAGCGACATCGTCATCTCCTTCCGCGACCCCGCGGACGTGGGCTTCGACCCCGAAAAGCTGAAGGACTTCAAGGGCACCATCGTGTGCGCCGGCGGGCCGGAGAACCCCGTCATCATGTGCCACTTCGTCCGCCCGCTGGAGAGCGGCGGCATCGAGCTGCGCACCCGCTTCTGGTTCGGCTACGCCATCATCGGCGGCCGGCCGGTGAAGGTCCTGCCCGAGGGCATGAGGATCCCCGAAAAGCAGCTGGAGGATCTGCTGACCCACAACGTCCGGGAGTACACCAACATGGCGGCCATCCTGCCGGAGGTGTACGCCGAGTTCAAGGATCAGTTCGCCCCCTTCTGAGCCGTGCGGAAAGCCCCGCCTGTCACAGACAGGCGGGGCTTTTTGACGTCTTGATTCAGGGCCGCTTGATGCTGAGGTTGAGGATGAGCCCCACCACAGACAGGGCCAGCAGCATGACAAAGGGGGCCACATAGCTGCCGTAGGAGGCCAGCAGGGCGCTGGAGGCGGTGGCCATAAAGGACGCGCCCATGAGGTTGAAGTTCATCACGCTGAAATTGGTGGAGAAATATTTCGTCCCGTAGAAGGCGGAGGTAAAGGCGGAGGTGAAGGTGGGGCAGGAGCCGTAGGACAGGCCGGTGAGGCACAGGCCCACGACGCACAGGGGCAGAGAGCCCATCAGGGCGGCCGCCAGAGTGATGCCCGCGGCGGCGATGGTGACCAGGTTGGCGGCCAGCATGGTGGTGCGGCGGCCGGCGGCGTCAAACACCGCGCCGGTAAGGATGCGGCCCAGGCCGTTGCACACGGAGAGCACGCCCACCAGGGTGGTGGCCAGGGCGGCGGAGGCGCCCACGGACATGGTCAGGTCCTTGGCGAAGCTGATGACGGAGTTGCCCACGGCGGCCAGGAACACGATGCAGATGAAGGCCCGCCAGAAGCTGAACCGGCGGAGCATCTCCACGGTGGTGAAGTCCCGGGGCTCGAAGTCCTCCCGGCCGGCGGCCTTGGCGGCCTTGGGCTGGGGCAGCGCCGCGTCCGCCCCGGGCAGGCGGATGATCAGGCCCGCCGCGATGAGCACCGCGCCGATGGCGATGCCCAGCAGGAGGAAGGTCCTGCGCCAGCCCATGGAGGCGATGAGGGCGTTGGACAGGTTGCCCAGGATCAGGGTGCTGGCGCCGAAGCCCATCATCAGGCAGCCGGAGCAGAAGCCCTTCTTGTCGGGGAACCAGGCGCCCACGGTGGACACCGTGACCACGTAGGCCATGCCGATGCCCAGGCCGGCCATCAGGCCGTAGGTGAGGTACAGGGTGGTGACGGAGCCGCCGGACAGCCGGGAGGTGAGGATAAAGCCCAGCCCGGCCAGCACGCCGCCCAGGGGGACCACGATCTTCGCCCCCAGCTTTTTGGCCAGCAGGCCGCCGATGAAGCCGCCCAGACAGAAGAAGGACATGGTGAGGGTGAAGTTCAGCGCCAGGTCGGAGGCGGACCAGCCGAACTCCGCGGCCAGGGGGGCCTTCAGGATGGACCAGGCGTAGATGATGCCGGCAAACAGCATGGCGATGATGCCGGCCAGCAGGTAGGGCCAGCGGGTCAGCTTGCGGGAAGAACCAGTACTCATAAACGAAACTCCTCTATTATATTTTATAAAATATACTATACCACGGGACCGGCCCTTCGTCCACCGCGATTTCCGGCCAAGCCATGCCGATTTTGGCGGGAAGCGGTGCAGAAACTGAATCGACCGACGAAAAGCGCCGGGCGGAAAACTATGTTTCCGCCCGGCGGCTGTCACTGGCCTGTTGGGCGCGGCTCAGTCCTCGATCTCCTCGTAATCGAAGTCGTCAAGGGTGCGGGCGCCGTTCTTTTCGAACTCGCCCGGCGTGCCGCAGACAGGGCACAGCCCGAACTTGTCGCCGAAATAGGGGATCAGATCCTCGGCGTACTTGAACTTCTTGCCGCAGTTCGGGCAGTGGTAGTACATCAGGTTGACGCCCCAGCTCATGAAAAATTACTTCTTCAGGCCGAGGATCTCGCGGGCCTCGTCGGGAGTGGCGGGCTCACGGCCGTACTCCTTGATGACGCGCACGGCGCGCTCCACGAACTGGCGGTTCTTGTCCACCAGGACGCCCTTGGAGTACATGACGTTGTCCTCCATGCCCACGCGGATGTGGCCGCCCAGGGCCACGGCGCCGTAGAGCATCTCCAGAGCGGAGTGACCCACGCCGAAGCAGCTCCAGGTGGAGCCGGGGCACAGCTGCTCCATAGTCTCCTTCATGAAGATCAGGTTCTTCATGGAGCCGGGGATGCCGTTGGCGCAGCCCATGCAGAACTGGAAGTGCAGGGGAGCCTTCAGGACGCCCTTCTTCAGATAGTAGGCGGCGTTGGCGATCATGCCGGGGTCAAAGGCCTCGATCTCGGGCTTGACGCCCCACTCCTGCATGTTGTGGCCCAGCTCCTCCAGGAACTTGGGGGGGTTCAGGAACAGGGAGGTGTGCAGCCAGTTCATGGAGCCGCAGTCATAGGAGCCCATCTCGGGATGGAGTTCCTTCAGGTGAATCTGACGGGTCTCCTCGGTGGCGTACAGGTCGCCGGAGGTGGTCATGTTGATGATGATGTCGCAGTCGGGGTGGTTGGTGCGCAGCAGCTTGATGGTCTCGGCGAACTTCTCCTTGTCCATGGTGCCGTTGCCGTTGTCGTCGCGCATATGCAGGTGGGCCATGGCGGCGCCGGCCAGCCAGCAGTCATAGACGTCCTCGGCGATCTCAGCGGGGGTCATGGGGACGTTGGGGTTGTTCTCCTTCTTGGGCCACGCGCCGGTGGGGGCCACAGTGATGATACACTTGTTCTTCAGATCGGCCATTGCAGATCACATTCCTTTCAGTTTGAATAACCCAGAGTACGCAGACGCGGCCGCGTCTGCGTATCCTGGCTGTGCGCTTTGCCGCGCTGTTCACGACGGCTCAGACGCTTCTCATTGTCGCGCTTCGCCTATGCGCAGCGGTCGGCTTCGCTCCGACTCCGGACAAATCCATCCGGGGCTTGCGCCCCTTCTTGAGTTTTGTCCGTCGCTGCACTCCATCCGACCTGCGCATAACGGCTCAGACGCTTCTTACTTGTCGTTACGATGGAACAGGCGCTCGATATACTCCAGGCCGGAGTCGCCGTTGCCTTCCTTCTCGCCGTAGCCGGTGCCGCCGTACTTGTAGGTGCGGGTGGGCACGTCCAGCAGCAGATCCTCGTCGATCTCGGCGGAGCAGCGGGCCATGGAGCCGTCGCCCATGTACCAGCGCAGGGGGAAGCAGTTGAAGCGGAACCACACGCCGGCGGGGATCTTGTCCAGGTCGCCGCCCAGATTCTCAACGCCAACGATGCCGTGGCCCAGCATCTCCTTGTGGCAGGGCTCCCAGGTGCCCCAGACGCCGATCTCTTCCAGATCGCCGAACTTCTCCATATAGGCCTTCTCGCCGTGGATGCGGATATACTCGAACTTATCGAACTCGGCATAGGCCTCCTCGCCGAACAGCTTCTTGTACTCCTCGGTGATGGGGTAGCCGGTGGCGCCCAGCAGGTTCATGCGGGTCATGCCGTTGTTGCCCATGGCGGTGTGCAGGGGGTGATCCAGAGCCTGGGAGTCCATGGCCACGCACTTGACCTTGTTCTTGACGAACCACTTGCCGGCGTCCACGCCGGTACCGACGGAGTAATGATAGTAGGCCTTGGAGTCGTCAAACAGGCGGTGCATACCGGTGTTCAGACACACGACCTTGCCCTCCAGGTCAGCCTGGTTGATGCCGTACTTCTCGCAGGCGGCGTCCAGGTGCTTGTCGGTGATGAGGCCCCAGGGCTCGATGTCGATCTTCAGCACGACGGCGGTGCCGGTGTAGGCGTCGATGGGCATCTCGTCGGAGTAGCGGGCGCGGCGGCCGTCGAACTCATACTCCATCACGTGACGGGGAGCGTCGCAGTGGGTGCCGGTGTGCATGGTGCAGGTGATGCGCTGGGTCAGAACGCCGCCCTTGGCCATGGAGTGAGCGCCGACGATGTCGGGCTTGTCGAAGTAGGGCCAGCGGGGGATCTCAGCGCCGAAGGGGTGAGTCAGGTCAACAAAAACGGTCTTTCCCATGATGATTACCTCCAGATAAAGATTGTGGTTTATTTGATCTCCCTGGGGCGGCGCTGCCGCCCCAGGGGAACTGACGGATCATGCGGCCGCTGCCGCGGGGGAGGGGTTCAGGCCTTCTTCTGCTTGGCGATATAGTCGATCAGGTACTCGCGCAGGCCGGTGTTGGAGGCCGCGATCTGCTCCGGGGTCCACTCCTGCCAGCCCTTGCCGGTCTTGAAGCCGTTGTCGCCGCGCTCCAGCATCTCAGCCAGGCACTTGGAGGGCTCGTGATTGTCGGCCAGGTGGGGCAGGATATAGTCGTGGATGTTCTTGGTCAGCTGGATGCTCACCAGGTCGGAGTTCTCCATGGGACCCATGACGGGCCAGCGGAGGCCGGGGCCGTACTTGCAGGCGTCGTCCACGGTCTTGGCGTCGGCGATGCCGTTCTCGACCATGTAGAAGGCCTCACGCCACAGGGCGTGCTGCAGACGGTTGGCCACGAAGCCGGGCACGTCCTTCTTGCAGTACACGGGCTTCTTGCCGCAGCTGGTCATCAGCTCCATGGTCTCGTCGATGACCCACTCCTCGGTCTTGTCGGACTTGATGACCTCCACCAGGGGGATCAGGTGGCCGGGATTCCAGAAGTGGGCGCCCACCACCCGCTCCGGGTGCTTGCACTTGGAGCCGATCTCGGTGGAACTCATGACGGAGGAGTTGGTGGCCAGGATGCACTTGTCGGAGCAGTAGTTCTCGATGTCGCAGAACAGCTGCTGCTTGGTCTCCATGACCTCGGGGTAGCACTCGATGACGAAGTCGGCGTTGGTGTAGGCCTCAGCGTCGTCGGTGACGAAGTGGATGCGGCTCATGATGGCCTTCTTCTCCTCTTCGGTGGCGGCGCCCCGGGCGATCATGATGTCCAGGTTGTTCTCAATGGGGACCCAGCGGTCGTCCTTCAGGGAACGGGTCTTGAGGAAGACGTGCAGGTCGGGGTTGGAGGCAAAGACCTGGGCAAGGGCGTTGCCCATCATGCCGGCGCCCACGACCACTACATTTTTAATGTTCATGCTTTCTTCTCCTTCAGCCGGGAGGCTTACACGGTCAGGTAGCCGCCGGAGCAGTCGCAGTTGGAGCCGGTGATGAAGTCAGAGGCGGCGGAGGACAGGAACAGAGCGTAGCCAACGAAGTCGGCGGGCTCGCCCAGGCGGCCGATGGGCTCGCGGTTCAGGAAGTTCTTGTACACGGCGGACTCGGGATCGAACATCCACTCGGTCAGGTCGGAGCGGAACACGGTGGGGCAGATGGAGTTGACGTTGATGTGGTACTTGGCGGACAGGTCGCAGGCCAGGCAGGAGACCATCAGGTCGGCGCCGCCCTTGGAGGTGCAGTAGCCGGTGTAGCCGGCCATGCCGCGCTTGGAGCGCTGAGAGGTCACGATGACCATCTTGCCGCGCTTGGTGTTGTCGGCCTCGTACTGCTTGACCATCTGATGGGCAACGTACTTGGTGACGATGTAGACGCTCTTGCAGTCGGCGTCCATGATATACTGCCAGTCGGCCACGGACTGCTCCAGCACGTTCTGGGGCTTGTTGAAGCCGTGGGCCACGGCCAGGATGTCGATGGCGCCGTACTTGGCGACGGCGGCGTCGATCAGGGCCTGCACGTCCTCTTCCTTGGCGGGGTCGGCGGTGGCGTAGGCACAGTCGATGCCCTCGGCCTTGAACTCGTCCTCCAGGGCCTGGAGCTTCTTGGCGTTGCGGCCGGTCATAAAGACCTTGGCGCCGGCGTAGCCGTAAGCCTTGGCCAGCACGCAGCCCAGAGCGCCGGTAGCGCCGGTGACCAGGGCGACCTTGTCCTTGACGGAGAACATATCGTTCACAAAATTCTTTTCAACGGGTACCATGATTGCGTTCCTCCTATGAAAATTTGATTCGTTCAGGATCAGAGTCAGGCGGGATAGTTGATGATGACCAGCATCTTGGCGGGCTTGTCGGTCTCATTCTTCAGCAGGCGGCCCTCATTGGGGGGGAAGGAAATGGACTGCATGGGGCCCATGACGTACTTGTTGCCGTCCTTGTCGGTGACGGTCATCTCGCCCTCCAGGATGAAGTAGACCTTCTCCAGGGGGTTGTCGTCGTAAGCCCACTCGGCGCCGCCGCCCGGCTCGAACTCAGAAATGCCGATCCAGAACTTGGTCGCGCCGGTCTCGTCCTTGCCGTGGTAGCGCTTGCAGGTGACGCCGAAGTGGCCAGCGGGGAAGTAGGGCTCGAGCTCTTCATAAGTTCTCTTGATCATGATAAATCTTCCTTTCCTGAATGTGTTTGGGGCACACGCCCGGTACGGGTATCCTGCCTATATAATAAGATTCTTTTGTTATATGTGCAATACCAACTATGTAGTAAGTGACTGACACTTTGGTAGGTACTTACAAAAAAGTTAGTATATTTTTTCGTGCAAAAAGCGAAAAGGAGCGGAAATTTCTTTGTGCACAACGGCAATTTCGGTTGTGCAATTCGAACAAAAAACGAGCAAAAAGTTCTACAACTATTAGAGGATCGGAGAGGGGGCCGGCGCGGATGACCCTTGAAAATCGGGGGGGAATATGGTAATATACAATTAAATAATAAACTGCGGGGCTGTGCCCCGGCGGAGGAAAGAGGCGGCCCATGGCGAAGGAAGAGGAAAAGCAGTCCATGAATCCCTACCACTACATCCAGAAGTGTATCGGCGGGAAGTGGAAAATGACCATCCTGCACGAGATCGACACCTTCGGCTCCATCCGCTTCAACTACGCCGTGCGGGTGTTCCCCCTGTCGGAGAAGGTCCTCAGCCAGCAGCTGAAGGAGCTGGTGAGCGACGGGCTGGTGCGCCGCATCGCCTACGACGTGGTGCCCCCCAAGGTGTCCTATGAGCTGACCGACGCGGGCAAGCGCCTGATGCCGGCGCTGGACTCCCTGTATATCTGGAGCGTGCGCCGCATGGACGAGCTGGACATGCCCATCGATCAGGACGCCTTTGTGGTCCACAAGTCCAAGAAATACATGGACGCCCTCCAGGACGTGATGGAAAATTACGAGGTGCCGGAGGACGAGATCCGGGATTACAAGGCCAAGGGCTGAAAATAGGGCTTGCAATCGGCGCCCGGCTGTGTTATGATAATTCATGACTCTGCTGGGCAAGTATGCCCATTTACCGGATAAACATTACCTGTTACCGAAAGGATCGATCGATTATGACCACCGCTCAGATCATCATGTCTATCATTTATTTCATTCTCTCCCTGGGTCTCATCGCCATCGTTATGCTCCAGTCCGGCAAGAGCGCCGGCCTCTCCGGCGCCATCGGCGGCGGCGCGGACACCTTCCTGTCCAAGAACAAGGCCAAGTCTGCCGACGCCCGCATGGCCAAGATGACCAAGTGGGTGGCCATCGTGTTCATGGTCATCACCCTGGTGATCTGCTTCCTGCCCAACAAGTAAGGAAAACAGAAAACCGGCCCGCCTGCATCGCAGGCGGGCCGGTTTTTGCGGTCAGGACAAACGCCGGAGGGCCAAGGCCCCCCGGCGTTTGTCCTATCAAGGAAGGATCGGAAGAAGGATCAGAACTGGACCTTCTTGGTCAGGCCGAGGATCTCCCGGGCCTCGGCGGCGGTGGCGACTTCACGGCCGGAGAGCTCCACCAGCTGCACGGCCCGCTGGACCAGCTGCTCGTTGGTGGCCTTCACGCCGTGGGACAGGTAGAGGTTATCCTCCAGGCCGACGCGCAGGCCGTCGCAGCCGGCGGCCAGGCCGGCCAGCATCATGGGCATGTGGGCCTTGCCGATGCCGGAGATGGACCAGGTGCAGCCCTCGGGCATGAGGGGCAGCATGTAGCCCAGGCTCTCCACGTTGCCGGGCATGGCGCCGGTGACGCCCAGCATGAACTGCAGGTGCAGCGGAGCCTTGAGGATGCCGTTCTTGACGAAGTAGTTCAGGTTGTGGAGGTGGCCGCAGTCGAAGATCTCCAGCTCGGGCTTGATGTCGTACTGCTGGGCCTCCTTGCCCAGCTGCTCCAGGAACTTGGGCTCGTTCAGGAACACGAAGCTGTTGCCCCAGTTCATGGTGCAGGGGTCGAAGGTGCACATCTCGGGCAGGCACTCCTTCAGCTGGCCCATGCGCTCCTCCCAGGTGAAGCGGCTGCCGGAGGTGGTGAGGTTCAGGCAGATGTCCACGCCGGCCTCGGCACAGGCGGCCCGGGCCTTGTCGCAGACCTCCTTAAAGACCTCGGTGCTCATGGTGGTCTTGCCGTCCTTGTCGCGGACGTGGATGTGGGCGATGGCGGCGCCGGCCTTGGCGCAGCGGACGATGTCGGCGGCCAGCTCGTCGGGCTGCTCGGGGACGTTGGGGTTCATGGCCTTGGTGGTGCCGTTGCCGCACAGGGCGACGGTGATGATGACTTTATTGGTCTTGCTCATGGGAATGTTCCTCCTGTTCAAAGTATTGCGGACTCAGCCGCAGACATGCTTGGCCTGCTCCTCGCCGTTCAGCACGCGGCAGACGCCTGCGGCCAGGGCTTCCATTTCAAAGCTGCCGGGAATGATCCGGATGGGCGCGATTTTCTCCACCCGGGGGGCGATCAGCCCGGTCAGCAGCTTGGAGTGGGAAATGCCGCCGGTGAGGATGATGCGGTCCACGTCGAAGGACAGGGCCGCGGCCATGGCGGCGATGTCCTTGGCGATCTGATAGGCCATGGCCTCGTAGATCAGCTTGGCCTCCTTGTCGCCGGCGGCGATGCGCTCCTCCACCTCCACGGCGCTGTTGGTGCCCAGATAGGCCACCAGGCCGCCCTGGCCCCGCATGAGGCGCTTGGCCTCTTTATAGGTGTACTGCCCGGAGTAGCAGAGGTCCACCAGGGCGGAGCAGGGGACGCGGCCGGGCCGCTCGGGGGAAAAGGTGCCCTCGTCGTCGGCGTTCAGGTCCACGATGCGGCCCCGGCAGTGGGCGGAGGTGGAGCACCCGCCCCCCAGGTGGGCCACAATGAAGTTCATGTCCTCATAGCGGCCGCCCAGCTCCGCGGCGGCCATGCGGGAGACGGCCTTGCTGTTCAGCGTGTGGACGGCGGCCTTCCGGGGGATCTGGGGCAGGCCGGAGATGTGGGCGATGTCGTACATCTCGTCCACGGAAACGGCGTCGTAGATATAGGCCCTGACCCCGGCCTCCCGGGCGATGTCCGCGGCGATGAGGCAGGAATTCCAGGAGGCGCCCGGCGTCCGCCGGGAGGCCTGCACCATGTCCAGGAAGGGCTGGTCCACCTCGTAGGCGCCGGCCTCCAGCACGGCGTAGGAGCCGCCCCGGGCGGCCACGGCGGAGAGGGTGTGGGGCTGGACGCCCTGCTGCCGCAGGAAGTCGCGGACGGCGGCGGTGCGCATCTCCCGCTGGTCCAGGGGGCTGTCGAACTTCTTCAGCTCCTGGGCGGGGTGGTCGATGTCCTGCTGGCAGATGCGGCGGTCGTCCTCAAAAATGGCCACCTTCGTGGAGGTGGAGCCGGTATTGATCACCAGTATTTTGTTCATGGCGTCAATCCTTATAGACGCGGCCGACGCCCTCGCCCACCAGGCCGGCGGCGTTCATCTCGTCAAAGTCCACGTGCATGACGGTGCTGCCCTTGCCGATGCGCACCAGCACCTGGTCGAAGTCCAGTGCCCGGGGGCCCTCCACCCGGACCTTCACGTAGTCCTTGTCGTGGAACTCGGTGCCCTCGGCGTCCTTCTCGTTGAGGTGAATGTGCCGCCGGGCGGCCATCAGGCCCCGGGGGAGGTCCACCTGGCCGGCAGGGCCCACCAGGGTGCAGGGCAGGGTGCCCTCCAGCTTGCCGCTGTCGGAGATGGGGGGATGGACGCCCAGGGGGCGGCCCTCGGTAAAGGACACCTCGATCTGGGATTCCTTCCGGGTGGGGCCCAGGACGGACAGCATCCGGCTGCCCTTCTCGCACACCAGCTTGACCTTTTTGTCGCTGAGGAACTGGCCGGCCTTGCCGTCGCCCAGGATCTTGACCACTTCAAGCTGGGCGCCGGGGCCGAAGAGGGTCTCCAGATCGGCGTCGGACAGGTGGGCGTGAGCGCCGGAGGCGAGGATACGGACTTTCAGCTCGCTCATAGGCTCACCTCACAAACAGGGCGGAGAAGCCCTGGCCGCCGCCGATGCAGAAGGTGACCAGGCCGGTGTGGACGTCCCGGCGCTCCATCTCATACAGCAGCTTGGTGGTCAGGATGCCGCCGGTGGCGCCGAAGGGGTGCCCCAGGGCGATGGCGCCGCCGTTGACGTTGACCTTGCTGATGTCCAGGCCCAGTTCGCGGATGCAGGCGATGGACTGGGAGGCGAAGGCCTCGTTCAGCTCGACCAGGTCGATGTCCTCCAGCTTCATGTCCAGCTTGGCCAGCAGCTTGCGGGTGGCGTACACGGGGCCCAGGCCCATGACGGAGGGCTCGCAGGCGGCGGAGGCAAAGCCCTTGATCTCGGCCAGGATTTTTTTGCCCTGCCGCTCGGCCATCTCCCGCTCCATCACCACCACGGCGGAGGCGCCGTCGGTGAGGGGGGAGCTGTTGCCGGCGGTGCAGACGCCGTCGGGCTTGAAGGAGGGCTTCAGCTTGGCCAGGGACTCCATGGTGGTGGCGCGGACGGTCTCGTCCCGGGACACGACGATGGGGTCCTTTTTCTTCTGGGGCACGGTGACGGGGACGATCTGACTGTCAAAATAGCCGTTCTCCCAGGCGGCGGCAGCCCGCTGCTGGCTCAGCAGGCCGAACTCGTCGCACTCCTGCCGGGTGATGTGCATCAGCTCGGCCACCCGCTCGGCGGTCATGCCCATGGGCAGGTCCTCCATGCCCTTGGGGCAGGAGCGGCCGGAGGTGAACTTCGGCGGGGCAGAGGGGACGGTCTGGCCGCGCTCCATGATGAACGGCTGGTGGGAGGTGCTCTCCATGCCGCCGGCCACATAGACGTCGCCCACGCCGGCCATGATCATGGCGGCGGCGTAGCAGATGGCGTTCAGGGCGGAGGAGCAGCCGCGCTCCGTGACCACGCCGGGGCAGGTCACGGGGAGCCCGGCGGCCAGGGCGGCCACCCGGGCGGGGGTCTTGAGGTCGATGTTGCGGCAGTTGCCGTAGACCACCTCGTCCACCTCCTCCGGCTTGACGCCGGAGCGCTCCAGGGCGGCCTTGATGGCGTATGCGCCCAGCTCATCCACCTCGAGGGGGGCAAGGGCGCCGCGGATCTTGCCCACGGGGGTGCGGGCGGCGCCGACGATAACAGCTCTTCTCATCTGTGGGCCCTCCCGCTTACTGCAGCGTCAGCAGGCCGCCGTCCGGGCAGATGAACTGGCCGGTGACGAAGCTGGCCGCCTCGGAGGCGAAGAACACGGCGGGGCCGGCGCAGTCCTCGGGCTCGCCCATGCGGCCCATGGGGTTGCGGCTGACCACGGAGGCCTTCTTGGCGGGGTCCTGCTTGAAGATCTCAATCATCATGCCGGTGGGGGTGAGGATGGGGTCCACGCCGTTGACGGTGATGTTGTGCTTGGCCCAGCCGGCGGCCAGGTTCATGGTCAGGGTGCGCACAGCGCCCTTGGAGGAGCTGTAGCAGGCGCTGATGCCGGCGGTGCTGGTGCGGAGGGAGCCGATGGAGCCCACGTTGATGATGCGGCCGTACTTCTGCTCAATCATGCCCTTGGCAAACTCCTTGCAGGCGATGAACACGCCCCGGACGTTGACGGCGTACATGGCGTCCCACTCGTCCATGGGGTGCTCCTCCGCCAGGAACTTGTGGTTGAGACCCTGGGAGTTCACCAGGATGTCCACGATGCCCCACTCCTCGCGGGTCTTGCGGGCCAGCTCGGTGATGCTCTCCTCGCTGGACACGTCCACCTGGTAGACGCGGAACTTGCAGCCGGTCTCGGCCTCCATCTCCTGGGCGGCGGCGTTCAGCTTTTCCAGGTTGCGGGAGACGATGGCCACATCCGCGCCGGCGCAGGCCAGGCCCTTGGCGATGGCGCCGCCGATGCCGCCGGCGCCGCCGATGACCATTGCCCGCTTGCCGTTGAGAGAGAACATGTTTTTCAGATCGCGTGCCATAATATTACGCTCCTTTTGAGTTTGATTTGTTGGGTGCCGCGCCGGTTCAGGCGGGCAGCTTGGCGGAAATGACCAGCATACTGGTCACCTTGTCGGTCTTGTTGACCACGGAGCGGGTGTCCCCCTCCTGGAACAGGGCGGAATCCCCCTGCTTCAGGGTGGTGACCCCCTCCGGGGTGGTCAGCTCCATCTCGCCCTCCACGATGTAGTACACCAGCTCCATGCCGGCGGGGACGGTGCTGGCCTCGGTGCCGCCGCCGGGGTTGAACTGGGACAGGCCGATGGTCAGCTGCTTGGTGCCGCTGACGTCGGCGGAGTGGGCCCGGCGGGCCAGCATGTTGTAGTGGCCCTTGGGGCTGTATGTAACGAGTTCGTCGCTTCTGGTGATCTTCATGGGGATCGACTCCTTTTCACAAAATATCGGCGCAGGCCGTTACAGCTTGTGGTGCAGCCGGAGGATGCCCAGCAGCATCTGGTCGCGCCAGGCCTCGATGCTCTTGACGTCGTTGCCGGTGTCGGCGGGGCGGTGGGCGATGGCGGCGTCCAGCCCGTCGGCCACCACCTTGTCCCAGCCCTCGGGGAAGATGGTCCAGTCGGCCAGGGCGGCCACCCGCTTGTTGGGGGTGCCGGGGACCCAGTGGTACTTCTCGGTGAAGTGGCGCATCCCCTCGGGGGAGGCGCTCAGGTGGAGGGTCAGGGCCTGGCCCATGGTGGCCCAGCGAATGCCCAGGCTGTACACCAGAGCCTTGTCCACATCCTCCACGGAGCAGACGCCCTCCATGACCAGATGGACCATCTCCCGGTGGATGGCGCTGGAAAACCGGTTGGCGATGAAGCCGGTGATCTCCTTGTTCAGCAGCACGGGCTCCTTGCCGATGGCGCGGTAGAAGTCCATGGCGGCCTGGGCGGTCTCGCTGCTGGTGGCCTTGCCCTTGGTGACCTCCACCAGGGGGATCAGGTAGGCGGGGAGATAGGGATGGCCGCCCACGCCGCGCTCGGGATGGGCGCAGGCGGAGAAGATGTCGGAAATGGACAGGCCGGAGGTGCTGGTGGCGATGATGGCGGCGGGATCGGCGTACTGCTCGATCTGGGCCAGCAGCTCCTGCTTGATCTCCAGCTTTTCCGGGCCGGACTCCTGGATGAACTGGGCGCCGGTGACGGCCTCCTCGATGGAGGTGGTGTAGCTGGCCAGGGCCAGGGCCTCGTCATACTTGGCCTGGTCGATGATGCCGTTGGTCAGGAAGAAGCCCAGATCCTCGCGGATGCGCTGCTTGCAGAGGTCCACCTGCCGCCTGGTCTGAAGGGTGACGGGGATGCCGTGGAGGATGCAGTTGATGGCCAGACCTGTTCCGATGCTGCCGGAGCCGACAAATGCGGCTTTTTTGATTTCCATATCGATGCGTTCCTTTCTGTCGCCGCAGAGAGCAGGGACGGTACGGCGCGGCCGTGCCGGGCAAAGCACGGCGGCGGGCGTCCGCCCTGTCCGCTGCTGGCATGATGCGTATGACCCTGCGATAATTGTATCAGCCGGCGGCCCGCCGCGCATTGTGGCCCGGTCCAAACATTTGGCGGTCTCTCTTGAACTGCGCGGCACGCCGGCGGGCGGAGAGGGGGCTTATTCCTCCCCGCAGAAGTGGCAGGCCACGAAGTGCCCGGGGCGTACCTCCCGGAACTCGGGGTACTCCGCCCGGCACTTTTCGCAGGCCAGGGGGCAGCGGGCGGCAAAGCGGCAGCCCGCCGGCGGGTTGATGGGGGAGGTGACCTCGCCCTTCATGACCTCGGCCTCCTTGCCCTTGAAGGCGGCGTCGGGCACGGGGATGGCGCTGAGCAGCGCCCGGGTGTAGGGGTGGAGGGGGTGGTCGAACAGCTCGTCGGAGTCGGCCAGCTCCACCATCTTGCCCAGGTAGAGCACCATGATCTGGTCGGAGATGTGCTTGACCACGGACAGGTCGTGGGTGATGAACATATAGGTGAGGCCCAGCCGGTCCTGCAGATCCATCAGCAGGTTGAGCACCTGGGCCTGAATGGACACATCCAGGGCGGACACCGGCTCGTCGCAGACGATGAACTTGGGGTTGGTGGCCAGGGCCCGGGCGATGCCGATGCGCTGGCGGCGGCCGCCGTCCAGTTCGTGGGGATAGGTGTTCACATAGCGGTAGTCCAGACCCACGATCTCCATGAGCTCCGCGGTGCGGGCGGCACGCTCCTGCCGGCTTTTGCACAGCTTGTGGATGATCAGGGGCTCCTCAATGGCGTCGGACACGGTCATGCGGGGGTCCAGGGAGGAGAAGGGGTCCTGGAAGATCATCTGCATGTCCCGGCGGAGGGGGAGCATCTTGCGGGCGGGGACCTTGAGGACGTTCTGCCCCTGGAACCAGACCTCGCCGCTGGTGGCGGAGTGGAGGCGGAGGATGGTGCGGCCCAGGGTGGACTTGCCGCAGCCCGACTCGCCCACCACGCCCAGGGTCTTGCCCTCCTCCAGGCGGAAGGTCACCTCGTCCACGGCGTGCAGCTTGCCGGCGGGCGTGTCAAAATACTTGCACAGGTTTTTGCACTCCAGCATGATGTTCTTTTCACTCATGCCTCATCCACTCCTTTCGCGTAGAGATGGCAGCGGATCCGGTGGCTGCCGTCGGTCCACTCGGGCGCGGAGCGCTCCGCGATGACCTCCTGCCCGTCCTTGTCCGTCTCGGCCACGCGGCAGAGATGGGTACAGACCTCCATGCACTGGGGGCAGCGGGGGTGGAACTTGCAGCCGTCCGGCAGGTCGCTGGGGTCGGGCATCAGGCCGGGGATGGGCTGGAGCCGGTCCGTCTTGGACTGGATATCGGGGATGGAGCCGAACAGGCCCACGGTGTAGGGGTGGTGCTTCCGGCTGCGGTCAAAGACCTCCTCCAGGGTGCCGGACTCCACGATCTCGCCGGCGTACATGATCATGACCCGGTCGCAGAAGTTGGCCACCACGCCCAGGTCGTGGGTGATCATCAGGACGGAGGAGTGCAGTTCCCGCTGTAGCTCCCGCATCATCTTGATGACCTGGGCCTGGATGGTGACGTCCAGGGCGGTGGTGGGCTCGTCCGCGATGAGCAGCTCGGGGTTGCAGGCGATGGCGGTGGCGATGACGATGCGCTGCTTCATGCCGCCGGAGAACTGATGGGGGTACTCCGTGCGCCGGGCGGCGGGGATGCCCACCTTTTCGATGATCTCGCACACCTGCTGGTCCACCTGCTGCTTGGTCAGGCTCTTGTCGTGCCACTTGATCACGTCGGCGATCTGCTGGCCCACGGTCATGACCGGGTTCAGGGCGGTCATGGGGTCTTGGAAGATCATGGAGATGTGCTTGCCGCGGATCTGGCGCATCTCGGCGTCGGTCTTGTCCAGCAGGTTCTCGCCCTTGAACAGGATCTCGCCGTGGGGGATCTTGGTGATGTAATTGGGCAGCAGCCGCAGGATGGAGAGGGCGGTGGTGGTCTTGCCGGCCCCGGTCTCGCCCACCAGGCCCACCACCTCGCCCTTGCCGATGGTCAGGTCGATGCCGTTCACGGCCCGGCAGACGTTCTTGTCCACGACGTACTGGACCTCAAGATTTTTGATTTCAAGAATATTTTCGCTCATACGTTCCTCCCGGCGTTAAGCCTTGCCCTTCAGTTGGGGATCCAGCGCGTCGCGCAGGGCGTCACCGAAGGTGTTGATCGCGACGGTGGTGATGATCAGGGCCAGAGCGGTGAAGATGATCACGTAGGGGGACTTGGCCATGTACTTCAGCCCTTCGGAGAGCATCAGGCCCCATTCGGGCCGGGGCGCCTTGACGCCCAGGCCGATAAAGCTCAGGGTGGCGCCCATCAGGATGTTGATGGAGATGTTGCCGGAGAACTGGATAATGATGATGCTGATGATGTTGGGCACGATATGCCGGACCATGATCCGCAGCGTGTTGGCGCCCATACAGGTGGATGCCTCGATGAAGTCGGATTTGGCCACGGTCAGCGCGTAGGCGCGGATCATTCTGGTGTGAACGGCGATGGAGCCCATGGCCAGCGCGAAGATCAGCTGGGGCAGGCCGTTGCCCAGGCCGGCGCAGATGGCCAGGGCGATGATGGTGGGCGGGATGGCGGAGAGCACGTCCACCAGGCGCATGATGATCATGTCCACCACGCCGCCGAAGTAGGCGCAGCAGCAGGCCAGGGCGGTGGCCACCACGATGGAGACCATGGAGCCCAGCACGCCCATGAGCAGGGCGGTGCGCACGCCGTGGATGATGCGGGCCAGCAGGTCGCGGCCCAGGTGGTCGGTGCCCAGCAGATGCTCGGCACAGGGCTTGAGGAACTTGATGGTCAGGTCCTGCTTGACCACCATGGTGTCCCAGTCGGCCAGCACGTCGGCAAAGATGGCGGTCAGGCAGATCAGCACGATGATGACCATTGCGATGACGGCGGAGGGCCGCTTGCTCATCCGGTGGAACGCGGAGGCCAGCTGCCCCTGCTTTTTGAAGTTTTTCTTGTTGAGTTCTGCTGTCATGGTCAGGCTGCACTCCCTTCCGTTTTCTGCTGCGGGGCCTTCTGCTTCTTTTTGCCGCCGCCGGCGATGGTGCTCTTGACCCGGGGGTCCACCACCATATAGAGGATATCCATGATCAGAGTGGCCAGGATGAAGAAGATGGACAGGAAGAGCACGCAGCACAGCGTGGTGGGGATGTCCTTCTGATTGATGGCCAGGATGACGCGGCTGCCCAGGCCGGGGATGGCGAACACGTTCTCCACCACGATGGCGCCGCCGATCAGCTTGGCGAACTCGGTGCCGGTCATGGTGATGAGGGGGAGCATGGCGTTCTTCAGCGCGTCACGGAAGATGACCACCTGGGGCGTGGCGCCCTTGGCCTTGGCGGTGCGGATGTAGTCCTTGCGGATGCAGTCCAGCATGGAGCTGCGGGTGGTGCGCACGTAGGTGGCGATCTGGGGCAGGGCCAGGGTGGCCACCGGGAGGATCAGGTGCTTGGGGGAGGTGAAGCCGTAGGTGGGCAGCCACTTGAGCTTCACGCCGAACAGCAGCAGGAGCAGCAGGCCCACCAGGAACTGGGGCACGGAGCCCAGGACCTTGCTGACCAGGTTGATCAGCGTGTCCGCGACGGAATACTGCTTGACTGCGCACAGCACGCCCAGGGGCAGGCCGATGATGATGACCACGCAGATGGTGATGAGGGCCAGCTTCAGGCTGGTGGGGATGCGGGGGATGACCTCCTGGGCCACGGGGCTGCGGTCGGAGGTGTAGGTCTTGCCGAAGTCGCCGTGGAGCACGTTCCACAGCCAGCGGCCGTACTGTACCAGGATGGGGTCGTCCAGCCCCAGCTCCTCATGCAGCGCGTCCACCTGCTCCTGGGTGTAGTTGCCCACCAGCATCTGGGTGGCGGGGTCCACAGGGGTGAGATTGATCATGAAAAAGATCAGCAGGGATGAGAACACCAACAGGATGGGAGCGATGATGATTCTCTTCGCGATAAATTTGAACATGCAAATTCTCCTTTTGCCAGCGGTCGATGGCTGGGGGGAAGGCCGCGCCGCGGCCTCCCCCCCAGTTCAAAGCGTCGTGCAGTCCGGCGGTGACACTGCCCTGCGGGGTAGGGGCGGAGAGCCGGGACTGTTATGTGATGATCATTCGGAGATCCAGGCCCAGCGCCAGTCGACACGGATGGTGGAGTTGTCGATGGTCACGTCCTGCAGCTTATCGTTGAAAATGTAGTAGCGGCCGGGGGTGGGGGAGGGAACGGCCAGGGCCAGGTCCTCCAGGATGAGCTTCTGGATCTTCTTCATGACCTCGTTCTGCTCCTCCATGGTGACGCAGGCGGCAGCCTCGTCCACCAGGGCGTCCACCTGGTCGTTCTCGGCCTTGGAGCCCCAGATGACCCGCTTGACGGAGTCGGAGCGCAGCCAGGTCTGGGCCATGAGCAGGCCGCTGGCCACGTCGGAGTCGGTGCGGAACAGGCCCAGATCGAAGTCGCCGGAGGCGATGATGGACTCGGAGGTGTTGACGTTGTAGGTGTCGATGGTGACGGTGATGCCCACGGCATCCAGCTGAGCCTGGATGTTGTCGGCGTAGCCGGCGATGTCGGAGTTGGTGACCAGCTTCAGGGTGAGCTCGGCGGGATCGACGCCGGCCTCCTGCAGCAGCTGCTTGCCCTTCTCCACGTCATAGGTGACGCTGCAGGGGATGGAGTAGCCGCAGGTGCCGCGGATGAAGGAGCCGTCCACGGAGCCGTGGCCGCCGTGATAGGCCAGCTCCATCTGCACGGGATCCAGGAAGCACTGGATGGCCTTGCGCACCCGGACGTCCTGCAGCTTGCCGTGCTGGCCGTTGATGTACAGCACGCGGCACTGGTCGGCCATGGCGACGGAGCTCACGCCGTCGTAATCGGCCAGCACCTCGTAGGTGTTGTAGTCGTTGGTGTCGATGACGTCGATCTCACCGGACTGGAGGGCGGCCATGGCGGTGTTGTTGTCGGGGATGTAGATGTAGTTGAGGGTCTCGATATGGGGGGTCTGCTCCTTGTTCCAATACTCGGTGTTGGCCTTCAGGATGGTGCGGTCGCCCACGGTCTTGGACACCACGTAGTACGGGCCGGAGCCGATGGCGGCGGCGTCGCTCTCGGTGCCGTACTGTGCGATGAGTTCAGGATCGGCGATGCCGGAGTAGACGTTGGCCAGGTTGGCCTTCAGGCCGGGGTTGGGGGCGCTCATGTGGAAGGTGATCTCGTAGTCGCCGGTGGCCTCGAAGTCCTTCACGTTGGCGAACAGGCCGGGCTGGAACTGGATGGTGTAGTTCCAGCAGGCCACGATGGAGTGGGCGGTCAGGGGCTTGCCGTTGGTGAACTTGGCCTGATCCGTGATCTGGAACACCCAGGTGAGGCCGTCGTCAGACATGGTGTAGTCCGTGCAGAGCAGGCCGCGGATGTCGTTCCAGTCGCCATGGTAGGGCTGGAACAGCGTGTCGTAGATCTGGACGTAGACGTTCGCCGCGTTGGGGGAGGCCCAGGGCAGCAGGCAGGTCATGTCCACGGGCAGGCGGAAGTTGACCACGGTGCCCTCCACGATGCCGTCCGGCTTGGTGCCGGTGGGCTGGTTGGGCTGGGTGCTGGTGGAGCCGGTGGGATCGGGGTCCTTCGTTCCGCTGGGGTTGCTGCCGCCGCCGCAGGCGCACAGAGCGGCGGCCAGGCACAGGGCCAAGAGAATTGCGAGTACTTTTTTCATCTTCACCGATTTCATCCTTTGTTCTCCCTTCAAATGTGGTGTTTTGGCTTTTTGCCAAATCGTGCCGCAGGTTTCCGTTTCGGCTTTGTGGAACTTACTGCAACGTAACCCCAGTATAACCGGGAAATCGGGGTTGCTCATCGTTTTGCCGACTAAAGAAAAGGGGCGACTATTTGTGCTTTAGTACAGCCGCGCACGGATGATACAAAAAGCGAAATGCCGGTTTGTGGATTGTGTCGAATTTTGGCGGTCAGAGGGAGGGCACGGGAAAAAATGCCAGGCTCTGCCCGGCTTGCTTTTCTTCGGAGAGGTGTGCTAAGATAAAAGAAATTTGCGGCATCGTAAGGAGGCTGTGTGGTATGAGAGTTCATCTGGATTACTTGACGAATGTGCTGCTGCGGCCCTTTCAGGCGTCCTGCAGCCGGTCGGATTCGCCCATGCTGGAATTCACGGAGATCTACCTGCTGACGGGCAGCGACCTCTTTCCCGACCGGAAGCTGTACCTGGGCCTGGTCTCCCAGCTGCCGCAGGAGGTGCCCCAGGCGGACTTCCCGCTGATCTTCCTGTGCATCGAGGACGCGCCGGTCCCCGCCGCCTATCTGAAGGACCGGGGCGTGGTGATGATCACCTGCCCGCCCACCATCTCCCTGCCCACCCTGTTCAACCAGACCAATCTGCTGTTCTCCAACTCCGCCCGCTCGGCGGAAAAGCTGTGGGCCTTTCTGGGGCAGATCGCCAACAGCGACACCTTCACCCAGCTGATGCACAGCATCTCGGACATCGTGGGCTGCTCCTGCATGCTGCTGTCCCAGGGGTTCAAGACCCTGGGCTTTTACGAGCATCCGGAGGCCCGGACCACCCACACCTGGAGCACGGCGGTGCGCCGCCGCTACTACCCACAGACGGGGCTGATCTCCCGCATCCGGCCCAACGGCCTGACGGTTTACGACCCGGAGACCCGCCGCATCGCGGACAAGCCCACCGACTATCCGGAGTCCGGGGATGCGTTCTATCCCCTGGTGTCGGAGGACAGCGCCAGGGAGGTGCTGGGCTTCCTCTACTTCTCCTATCCCCACCGGGACAGCTTCATCACCCGGCTGTACATCATCCAGTTCGTGGCCTACGCCCTGTCCTTCCGCATGTGGCGGTACATGAACTCCCCCTCCAACAGCAACTCGGCCCTGTGCTTCCTGCTGCGGGACGTGATCAGCGGCGCGCTGATCAACGACGAGGAGATCGGCAAGCGGCTGGAGAACATCCGCTTCACCCCGGCGGAGCACACCTTTCTCATCGTGATCTACTCCTCCGCCATGGACAACCGGAAATACTCCTGGGCCCACCTGAAAATGGTGTTCAGCCAGCTGTTTCCGGACGACGTGCTGCTGACCTATAACGGGGACATCGTGCTGCTGGTGTCCTCCTGCAATGGGGCGTCCCTCCCGGCGGACAAGGCGGAGGCCCTGACCCAGCTGCTGAAGGAGCACGGCTGCTACGCCGGGATCAGCGCCTGCTTCGACCGGCTGGACCGCAGCCTGAAGAACTACTACGTCCGCGCCATGGCCGCCGCCAAGACCGCCCGGAACTGGAGCATGGAGAACCATTACACGTTCTACACCGACGTGGCGCTGCTCCACTTCGTGCGGGAGGGGGCCTCCATGGAGAACCTGCGGGACCTGTGCGACCCCAGGATCCTCCGCCTGGCCGCCTACGACCGCAGCCACGCCTCCAACTACATCTACACCCTCCAGTGCTACTGGCACTACAACCAGAACATCCAGTCCACCTGCGAGCATCTGTTCATCCACCGCAACACCCTGTTTTACCGGCTGAAGAAGATCAAGGAGATCGTGGATCTGGACTACAACAATTCCAAGCACCTGGTGCAGTTCAACCTGTCCTTCGCCATCCTGACGGCCCTGGGCGACCTGACCTACAACGATTTTCCCTCCCTGGCCGGGGAGGAGCTGTCCGAGGACTGAACGCGGAAGGCGGCGGGGAGCCATGGCTCCCCGCCGCCTTTCTCTGGGCAGAAGCATAAAGTTTCCGGTGATTATTTGGTCTGCGGTCACAATGCGCCCCGCCGCCTCCGTTTGCTACAATAAAAGCAAATGACGGATAAGGAGAGCGAATCTATGAAAGAGTACCGCAGCAGCAAGCGGGTGACGGCCATCAAATGGGTGTCCATGGTGGTCGTGGCCCTGGCCTTTTTTATCGTGCAGTTCCACCGGAACACCCCCAGCGTCATGCGGGATGAGCTGATGGCCGTGTTCCACATGAACGCCACCAGCTTCGGCCTGTTCAGCTCCATGTATTTCTACCCGTACATGCTGGCCCAGATCCCCGTGGGCATGATGCTGGACGCCCTGGGCGCCCGCAGGACCATCGGCCTGTGCAGTATGCTGGCCGCGGTGGGGGCGTTCATCTTCGGCGTGTCCAGCGTGTACCCGGTGGCCTGCATCGGGCGGATCCTCATCGGCGTCGGCGTGGCGGCCCCGGTGATCAGCACCCAGTCCTTCCTGCTGAAGTGGGTGGGCCAGACCAAGGCCGCCAGCTATTACGGCATTTTCAGCTTCTGCGGCAAGCTGGGCGGCATGTGCGCCCAGCTGCCCCTGGCATGGCTGGTGGCCCATCTGAACTGGCGCACGGTGTTCTTCCTCTGCGCGGGGGTGAGCCTGGTGATCGCCCTGCTCTGCTTCTTCCTGGTGAAGGACTCCCCGGAGGAGTGCCTGACCCAAAAGGGCAGCCGCCCCGACCGGCCCGCCCCCGCCCTGAAGAACCTGTTCCGGGCCATGGGCAAGGTCTTTTCCAACCGCCGGGTGTGGATGATGATGGTGGTCATGTTCATCCAGCAGGCCCTGTACGGGCTGTTCAGCTCCACCTGGGCGGTGCCCTACCTCCAGGACGTGTTCGGCCTGAGCAAGATCGAGGCATCCTCTTATACCACGCTGATGCTGGTGGGGGCCATGGTGTTCTCCCTGGCGGTGGGCACCATTTCCGACCGGCTGAAGAGCCGCCGGACGGTGATCGCGGCGGTGTGCGTGGTCATGGGCCTGGTGTGGGCGCTGCTGGCCTTCTGCGGCAATGCCATGATGGCCAGCCACATGATGTGGCCCCTGATGTTCCTGATGGGCGCCACCGGCGCGGGGGTGCAGATCATGTTTGCCTACTCCCGGGAGATGAACGACCCCAACTACGTGGGCGTGGCGGTGTCCTCCATCAATATGGTGGGGATGCTGGGCTCCGCCGTGGCGCCCACGGTGTTCGGCGCCATGCTGGACAAGTGGTCCGCCGCCGGCTATCTGGGCGCGGACCTGTACCGGCGGTGCTTCATTCCCTGCATCGTGCTGTCCGTGCTGGCCCTGGTGCTTACCCTGCTGTCCAGGGACACCGGCTGCCGCAACTGCTATGGGGACAAAAAATAACTGCGCTTCTGCCCGGAGGGCCCGACGCTTGGCGTCGGGCCCTCCGCTGCGTATTTCCGGCGGATTTCTGTTTTCGACAAAAACGGACGCCGGGTTTTGACGTCCTGTACAATACCGGCGGCCGGGCTGGAGAGCAGTACAAAAGTTGGCCGCACTTTTCTGTGCTGCCACCCAGTTTACTTTTGGGCCTCCTGTCGGTATCGTTATTATCAAGGAAGTCCGGAACACTCCTTTACAATAACAATAAAGAAAGGAAGTAAGCAAGAATGGCAAAAATGTCTGAGCAGATCGTCACGCGCAGAAAATGGGTCCCCATGCCCACCTTCGAAGAGTACAAAGAGCGCTTCTCCGAGTACTTTGAGATGGAGCGGGATGAGAACGGCATCCTGACCGTGACCATGGCCTATGACGGCGGCCAGCCCATCTGGAGCTATGAGATGCACCAGGCCTGCGCTGAGCTGTTTACCACCATCGGCCACGACAAGAACAACGAGGTCATCATTTTCACCTCCAAGGGTGACTACTGGATCTCCAAGATGGACATCGGCTCCTTCCGCGCCTTCGACGACGACGACCACACCAACAACGACCGCTTCAACGTCCAGATCTACGACACCATGAAGGTGGTGGAGAACCTGGTCTTTGACATCGAGGTCCCCACCATCGCGGCCTTCCCCGGCGGCGGCATCCACTGGGAGATGGGTATGCTGATGGACGTCACCCTGGCGGCCCCCGAGTTCGTCCTGCGTGACAACCACTTCACCATGCCTCCCGGACACGTGGGCGGCGACGGTATGTTCATGGTCGCCCAGGAGCTGCTGGGCCAGAAGCGCGCCAACTACTTCGAGTTCATGGGTCAGGAGCTGACCTGCGAGCAGTGCAAGGACCTGGGCCTGGTCAACGAGATCGTGCCCCGCGACAAGCTGCTGGCCCGGGCCAAGGAGATCGCCAACGGCTGGATGCAGTACAACCGTACCTGCCGCCGCCTGCAGCACATGCTGGCCATGCGCCCCTGGCAGCGTCTGCTGGTCAACGACTTCAAGACCAACGTCCTGGCCGAGATGTACAACAAGGCGCTGGAGCGCGCCCCCTCCGGCTTCGACAAGATGGAGACCTACGAGAAGGGCTGATCGAACCTATAAAAAGGACCCGCGGGGCGTCTGCTCCGCGGGCCTTTTTTCACCTGTTGGAAAAATAAGGAGATGGAATATGCGGAAAGAGCACGAGATCCTGTTTCAGCCCATCCGGATCGGCGGGGTGGAGCTGAAAAACCGGTACGTCATGTCCCCCATGGCGGACTTCGGCCTGGTGGACGCCGGCGGCGTCCCCACCGACGCGGGCGTGGAGTACTTTGTGACCCGGGCCCGGGGCGGCATCGGCCTGATCCTCACCGGGGCCTGCTATGTGGACGACACCGTGGAGAAAGTGACCAACAAGACCCTGATGTGTACGGAGCACACGGACAAGTGGCTGGCCATGCAGCAATACAGCCGCATGGCGGAGCGCATCCACGCCTACGGGGCGAAGCTGTTCGTGCAGCTGGGGGCGGGCTACGGCCGCTCCGCCCACGTGCCGGAGAGCGCCGGGGAGGCGGTGGCCCCCTCCGCCATCCCCAACCGGTGGGACCCGACGCTCATCCACCGCCCCGCCGAAACGGAGGAGGTGGAGCGCATCGTCCGCGCCTTCGGCGAGGCGGCGGCCTTCTTCCGGCGCTGCGGGGTGGACGGGGTGGAGGTCCACGCCGTCCACGAGGGCTATCTGCTGGACCAGTTCACCATGGAGTGCTTCAACCGCCGGACGGACCGGTACGGCGGCAGCTTTGAGAACCGCTGCCGCTTCGCCGTGGAGATCGTGCAGGAGATCAAGGCCCGCTGCGGGACGGGCTTCCCCGTGTCCCTGCGGTACACGCCCAAGCACTATATGAAGGGCCTGCTCCAGGGCGCGGTGGCCGGCGAGGAGTTCACGGAGATGGGCCGGGACCTGCCCGAGGGCATCCGCATGGCGCGGCGGCTGGAGCAGGCGGGCTATGACGCGCTGAACGTGGACCTGGGCTGCTACGACGCCCACTACTGGAACCACCCCTCCGTCTACCAGAAGGACGGCCTCTATCTGGAGGCCGCCGAGGCGGTGAAGCACGCGGTGGGCATCCCGGTGATCGTGGCCGGCCGGATGGACGACCCGGACCTGGGGGCCGCGGCCATCCGGGCGGGGAAGTGCGACCTGGTGGCGCTGGGGCGGCCCTGCCTGGCGGAGCCGGAGATCCCAAACAAGGTGGCCCGGGAGGAATTTGCCCGCATCCGCCCCTGCATCAGCTGCAACTACGGCTGCTGCACCAAGGTCCATCAGGACGCCGCCCGCCAGGGCTGCGCGGTGAACGCCCAGTGCGCCCGGGAGCTGGAGACCGTCCTCACGCCGGCCATGGAGAAAAAGCGGTTTGTGGTGGTAGGCGGCGGGCCCGGGGGCTGCGAGTGCGCCCGGGTCCTGGCCCTGCGGGGGCACCGGGTGACCCTGCTGGAGAAGAGCGGCCGCCTGGGCGGCGCGCTGAACGTGGCCTGCCGCCCCGGCTTCAAGCACCATGACACGCTGCTGATCCGCTGGTTCCGGGCGGAGTTGGAGCGCCTTGGGGTGGAGGTGCGGCTGAACACGCCGGCGGAGCCGGAGACCGTCCGCGCTCTGGCGCCCGACGGGGTGATCACGGCGACGGGGGCGGTTCCCTTTGTCCCGCCCATTGCCGGCGTATCCGCCGCCGTCACGGCGGAGCAGGCTCTGCTGGAGCCGGAGTCCGTGGGGAAGGACGCGGTCATCATCGGCGCGGGCCAGGTGGGCGTGGAGACCGGCCTGTGGCTGCTGGAGCAGGGCCGGTCCGTGACCATCGTGGAGGCCACGGAGCGCTTCATGCCCCAGGCCCTCTACTCCGACGCGGAGCACGCCAGGGCCCTGCTGGACTATTACGGCGGGCGGGTGCTGCTGGGCGTCTGCGTGGAGGAGATCGGGGCGCGGCTGCTGCGCCTGCGGGGCGCGGACGGCAGGCCGGTCCGGCTGGAGCCGGACACAGTGATCCTGGCGGCGGGCTACCGGGCCGACTCCTCGGTCTATGAGCGCCTGCGGAAGGAGTTCCCCATCGTGTACAACATCGGGGACAGCGTCCGCAGCAGGAATATCTACTGCGCCGTCCACGAGGCCTACGAGCTGGCCGGCCATCTCTGAGAAAAAAGAACAGCGGCCCCCGCGCAGACGCGCAGGGGCCGCTGTTTCCTTTTATTTTGCCAGATACTCCGGCGGGCGGTACTGGAGGGCCTCCGCCAGGTGGGGCACCTGGATGTCCTCCGCCCCGTCCAGGTCGGCCACGGTGCGGGCCACCCGCAGGATGCGGTCATAGCTGCGGGCGGTAAGGCCCAGCCGGTCGTAGGCCCCGCGGATGAGGGCCTCGCACCCCTCGTCCAGCCGGCAGAACTGCTTCAGCTCCCGGGGGCCCATGTGGGCGTTGCAGGCGGGGCCGCCGGGGCCGAAGCGGGCGGTCTGGACCGCACGGGCGGCGTTGACCCGCCTGCGGATGTCGGCGGAGGACTCCGCCGGGGCGGCGCGGCCCGCCAGCTCGTCGTACTCCAGGGAGGGCACGTCCACGCAGATGTCGATGCGGTCCAGCATGGGGCCGGAGACCCGGCTGAGATACCGCTGGATGGCGGCCTGCGTGCAGGTGCAGCGGCCGCTGGGGTGGCCGTACCAGCCGCACTTGCAGGGGTTCATGGCGCACACCAGCATGAACCGGCTGGGGTAGGTCACGGAGCCGGACACCCGGGTGATCTGGGCCTGGCCGTCCTCCAGGGGCTGGCGGAGGACCTCCAGCACGCTGCTGTCGAACTCCGGCAACTCGTCCAGAAACAGCACGCCGTTGTGGGCCAGGGAGATCTCCCCGGGGCGCAGGGCGGCGCCGCCGCCCGCCATGCCGGCGGTGGAGATGGTGTGGTGGGGGGAACGGAAGGGCCGGCGGAGCACCATGGGCTCCTCCCGGCTGGTGAGGCCCATGACGGAGTAGATCTCCGTGCAGGCCAGGGCCTCCTCCCGGGTGAGGTCGGGGAGGATGGAGGGCAGGCGCTTGGCCATCATGGACTTGCCGGAGCCGGGGCTGCCCGTCATGAGAATGTGGTGCCCGCCGGCGGCGGCCACCTCCAGGGCGCGCTTGGCCTCCGCCTGGCCCTTGACATCGGCAAAGTCCGGGCCGGTGACGGCCAGGGGCGCGGGGACCCAGGGCTGGGCGGGGGCGATGGGGGCCTCCCCGGACAGGTGGTCCAGCAGCTGGCGCACGGTCTCCACCGGGCAGACCTCCAGCCCCTCGGCCAGGGTGGCCTCCGGCGCGTTGTCCGCGGGGACGTACAGCCGGGTGATGCCCGCGCGCCGGGCGCACAGGGCCATGGGCAGCACGCCGCTCACCGGCCGCAGGGCCCCGGTGAGGGAGAGCTCCCCTAAAAAGGCGGAGCGCTCCTCCCCCTTGAGGGAGAGCTGGTTGCCGGCGCAGAGGATGCCCACCAGAATGGGCAGGTCGTACACCGTGCCGGCCTTCCGCCGGTCGGCGGGGGCCAGGTTGACCGTGATGCGGGAGACGGGGAAGTCGCACCCGCTGGCCTTGATGGCGGAGCGCACCCGTTCCCGGGCCTCCTTCACGGCGGCGTCGGGCAGGCCCACCACCTCAAAGGCGGGCAGGCCGCCGGACAGGGCGCACTCAGCGGACACCGGATAGCCGCTGACGCCGTGGAGCCCGAGAGACTGGACCGTACAGACCACAGGATCACCTCATTTCAGATATCCCTATCCTACCACAGCACAGAGGGCCGCGCAATCCCTCCCTGCGGTTTTCGGGGGATGTGTACAACAAAAAATACATGTGTATAATAGCACAAATGACCCCTGTCACCCGTTGCGGACCGGCGCAAAGTGTGCTATACTGTCGGCGGTCTGTATAGGAAAATCATAATAAGTGTGTCCGACCGCCGGGGCCGGGCGCAAAGAAGGAGGAAACGATCATGACACGCAAGTTCAAGACCATGGACGGCAATACCGCCGCTGCCCATGTGTCCTACGCATTCACTGAAGTGGCCGGTATCTATCCTATCACCCCGTCCAGTCCCATGGCGGACAACGTGGACCAGTGGGCCGCCGCCGGGCGGAAGAACATCTTCGGCCAGCCGGTCAAGGTGGTGGAGATGCAGTCCGAGGCAGGCGCCGCGGGCACCGTCCACGGCTCTCTGGCCGCCGGCGCCCTGACCACCACCTACACCGCCTCCCAGGGCCTGCTGCTGATGATCCCCAACATGTACAAAATCGCGGGCGAGCTGCTGCCCGGGGTGTTCCATGTGTCCGCCCGGACCGTGGCCACCCACGCCCTGAACATCTTCGGCGACCACTCCGACGTGATGGCCTGCCGCCAGACCGGCTTCGCCATGCTGTGCGAGACCAACCCCCAGGAGGTCATGGATCTGGCCCCTGTGGCCCATCTGGCCGCCATCGAGAGCCGCGTGCCCTTCCTGAACTTCTTTGACGGCTTCCGCACCTCCCACGAGCTGCAGAAGATCGCCGTCTGGGATTACGACGACCTGGCCGAGCTGTGCGACATGGATGCGGTGAAGGCCTTCCGCGACCGCGCCCTGAACCCCGACCACCCGGTGATGCGCGGCTCCCACGAGAACGGCGACATCTTCTTCCAGCACCGCGAGGCCGTCAACTCCTACTACGACGCCGTCCCCGGCATCGTGGAGGACTATATGGCCAAGATCAACGCCAAGCTGGGCACCGACTACCAGCTGTTCAACTACTACGGCGCGCCTGACGCCGAGCGGGTCATCATCGCCATGGGCTCCATCTGCGACGTGGCGGAGGAGGTCATCGACTACCTGACCGCTCAGGGCGAGAAGGTGGGCCTGGTGAAGGTCCGTCTGTACCGGCCCTTCCGGGCGGACAAGCTGCTGGCCGCCATCCCCGAGACCTGCAAGAGGATCGCTGTGCTGGACCGCACCAAGGAGCCCGGCGCCCTGGGCGAGCCCCTGTATCTGGACGTGGTCACCGCCCTGGCCAACGCGGGCCGCTCCGACGTGAAGGTCATCGGCGGCCGGTACGGCCTGGGCTCCAAGGACACGCCCCCCGCCTCCGTCTTTGCCGTGTATGACGAGCTGAAGCGGGACGAGATGAAGCGCCAGTTCACCATCGGCATCGTGGACGACGTCACCGAACTGTCCCTGCCCGAGCCCAAGGACTGTCCCAACACCGCCGCGGCGGGCACCATCGAGTGCAAGTTCTGGGGCCTGGGCGGCGACGGCACCGTGGGCGCCAACAAGAACTCCATCAAGATCATCGGCGACCACACCGACAAGTATGTTCAGGCGTACTTCCAGTACGACTCCAAGAAGACCGGCGGCGTGACCATCAGCCACCTGCGCTTCGGCGACAAGC
>CAVJBM010000044.1:0-2461 GCA_963647775.1 Anaerovibrio sp. | reverse complement strand
GAGCGGGACGGCGGCAACCGCCGGGTGTTCAACGAGGAATCGGTCAACTGGATGCAGGGCCTCAAATGCCTGAAGGGCTGCGGGGCCTCCATCGAGGACATCCGGGAGTATTGCCGGCTGTGCCTGCTGGAAGGATCGGAGGAAAACCTGCGGGCGAGGTATGCCATTATCCTGAAGCAGCGGGAGGAAGCCTATCGTCGGCTGGAGGAGGCCAAGGCCACCGCAAAGTATATGGACGACAAGGCAGCGCACTACGAGGCTATCCTGGCCGGGCTTGCCCCGGATGACACCAACCCGAAGAACTGGACGGCGGAAAACCGGCCGAAGCATTGAGGCTCGGACCGCTCTTAGACCGTGAGGCATAATCTGCCGAGTTCTCTCGATGGATCCCGTTTCAGGAACGCAAAACGGCCGCTCTGACCTGTGTCAGAGCGGCCGTTTCCGTTTTTTCCTGTTTACCCGGCGGCGCGGACGGTGTCCACCATCTCGTCCACGTAGCCATTCATCTCGGCGCGCTTGGCATCGTCCACTGCAGACTCGTTTATAACGATGGCAGCCACGATGAAGGGCGTGTCGTTGCAGCGGAAGCCGTAGCCGTAGACGGGGCAGTTCAGCTCGGTGCCGTAGTCGTCGGCGGGCTGGACGTCCTCAAAGCGCAGGGCGGCGCTGCCGTCCGCCAGGGTGACCTCGGTGGAAGCGGGGTCCAGCTGGGCGTACTTGGCCCGGTAGTTCTGCATCAGGATGCCGTTGAAGGTGTCGTTATACAGGGTGGAAAAGACCTCCTCCAGGGTGCCCTCCTCCCCGCCGTAGCCGCAGGCCACCACGATGGCGTAGTCCTTGCTGCCCTGCTCGGTCAGGGCGAAGCCGCAGCCGTAGCCCTCGGCGTGCCAGCCGGGGATGGCGATGATGTAGTGTGGGTCGGTGGCGGCGATCTCAAAGCTGCCGGGCAGACCGGTGGTCACGGCGGGCGCGTCGGTCTCCTGGCCGGCGGGCTCGCTGGAGGCGGGGGCGGGGTCTGCGGACGCGGGGCCGGCGGGGGCGCTGGAGGCGGGGGCAGGGCTGCCGCCGCCGCAGCCGCACAGGGCCGCCAGCATCAGCGCGGCCAGAAGAAACGCAAGGATCCTTTTCATCGAAAACCTCTCCTATCACTCTTGATCTCTCACGGGCTGCAAGCCCCGTCTCCTTTAATATACAATGTCCTCCGGGCCATTGCAAGCAGAAATTTCCTCTCCCCGACGGCCGGCCGCGCGGCTTGGTCCTGCGCTTGGTCCTGCGCCAAGCTGCCCCTTGACTTTCCGGGAAAAGCTGTTATAATCAAGCTAACGAATGTTAGTTAGTGAGTGATGATCATGAAACAGGAGGACACCCGGCAGCGGATCCTGGACAAGGCGCTGGAGCTGTTCTCGGCCCAGGGGTACGACTCCGTCAGCGTGGGGGAGATCGCCCGGGCGGTGGGCATCAAGGCCCCCTCCCTCTACAACCACTTTCCCGGCAAGCGGGCCATTTTTGACGCCATTGTGGAATCCACCGCCGCCCAGTACGAGGCGGACACCGACCGCATCCACATCCACGTGCAGAACGCGGCCCGGGACATCCCCGTTTTCACCGCCATCACCGAGGACGCGCTCTTCGAAAAGGTGCGGCAGATCTTTGAGTACTCCCTCCACAACGAGACCATCAGCCGCTTCCGCCGCATGATGACCCTGGAGCAGTTCCGCTCCCCGGAGCTGGCGGCGCTGTACACCCGGCGCTATGTGGAGCGCATCGCGGACTACCACGCCGGCATCTTCCGCGCCCTCATCGCCGCCGGCGAGCTCCCGGCGGAGGACCCGGACACCCTGGCCCTGCTGTATGTCTCGCCGGTGCTGACCCTCATCGGCATATGCGACCGCCAGCCGGAGCGGGAGCCGGAGTGCCTGGAGCGGCTCAGCCGGCACGTCCGCCTCTTTTTCCGCATGGTCCACGGGGGCGGCCCCCAGGGAGAGGGAATCAGATGAACGCATCGGGAAAACGTCAAAAGAGGCCCCTGCTCCAGCGGCTGGGCCTGCTGGGGGTGGTCAGCTTTCTCTCGTACACGGCGGCGGTGGTGTTCGCCCCGCTGGCCTATCCGGGCTACGACTGGATGGCCCAGGCGGTCAGCGACCTGAGCGCCGCCAACGCCCCGTCCCTGGCCCTCTGGAATCAGCTGAGCGCCCTCTACAACGCGTGCGAGGTGGTGTGCGTCACCGCCGTGTGCGTCGGCATACAGGGGCGGGGGACCAGGCTGCTGCGCACGGGCATTTACCTGTTTGCCGCCATGGAGTGGAGCTCCGCCGTGGGCTACCGGATGTTCCCCCTCAGCGACAGCGGCTACGCCGGCGCCTTTCAGGACGTGATGCACATGGCCGTCACGGCCCTGGTGGTGCTGCTGTCCATCGCGTCTCTGGCCGTGATCATCGCCGCCGGGGCGCGGGACCGGGGC
>CAVJBM010000043.1:0-4071 GCA_963647775.1 Anaerovibrio sp. | reverse complement strand
ACATCATCCCCGCCGCCTTCGACCCCAGAGTGGGCAAGACCGTGGCCGCCGCCGTAGCCCAGGCCGCCCGGGACTCCGGCGTGGCGCGGGTCTGAGGAGGGCCCCATGATCGCAACGCTGCTTGAAGCCCGCCCCGTGACCGGGCGGGACACGCTGTACCGCTTCTCCTGCCCGAAGCTGGCGGCCGAGGCCCGGCCCGGCCAGTTCGTGGAGGTCCTGGTGAGCGACGGCACCGCCCCCTTCCTCCGCCGGCCCATCAGCATCTTCGACTGCGACGGCGGAGAGACCTTCTCCCTGCTGGTGCGCACGGCGGGCCGGGGCACAGAGCTGATGACCCGCTGGACAGCGGGAACGGAGGTGGACGTGCTGGGCCCCCTGGGCCACGGCTTCACCTGGACGGAGGAGGACAGGGTGTGCACCCTGGTGGGCGGCGGCATCGGCGCGGCCCCCATGGGCTATCTGGCCCGGACCCTTCTGGCGGAGGGGAAGACGGTGCGGCTGCTCTTCTCCCCCCGCAGGGAGGCCCGGCTGCTGGAGGCGTTCCCCTGCGCCGGCGGGGTGGAGATCACCTGCGCGGAGGACCGCCGGGAGCTGCCCGCCGCTCTGGAGCGGGCGCTGACCGGGGCGGACCGCTGCTTCGTCTGCGGGCCGGAGGGCCTGCTGGAGACGGCGGCCCAGGTGTCCGCCCGGGCAGGCGTGCCCTGCCAGCTCTCCATGGAGCGGCGCATGGCCTGCGGCATCGGGCTGTGCCTGGGGTGCGCCGTGGCGATCCGGGAGAACGGGCAGCTGGTATATCGAAAAGCCTGCAAGGACGGCCCCGTCTTTGCGGCGGAGGAGGTGGCCTTCCATGAGTTCCCTTGAGACCAGGCTGGGTCCGGCGCTGTTCCGCAACCCGGTGTTCGGCGCGTCCGGCTGCACCGGCCACGGCTTTGAGCTGGCGGGGTACACCGACCTGTCCCGCTTCGGCGCCGTGAGCCTCAAGACCGTGACCCCCGCCCCCCGGGCGGGCAACCGCCCCCAGCGGGTGTGCGAGGTGCCCTCCGGCGTGCTCAACTCCATCGGCCTGCAAAACCCCGGCATCGACGCCTATCTGGAACAGACCCTGCCTAGGACCCTGGGCGCCCTGGACCGGGATCAGATCATCGTCAGCGTGGGCGGCGACACGGTGGAGGACTATGTGGAGCTGTGCCGGCGCATCCAGCGGGAGGCTGGCGGCAGCATTGCCGCGCTGGAGCTGAACGCCGCCTGCCCCAACGTGTCCCACGGCGCGGGCTTCTTCAGCCGGGACCCCGGCGCGGCCCGGGAGCTGGTGGCCGCGGTCCGGGCGGAGGTGACGCTGCCCCTGTTCGTGAAGCTGAACACCAACTTCCCCAACTTTATAGAGGTGGCCCAGGCCATGGAGCAGGCGGGGGCGGACGCCCTCTACACCACTAACACCCCCCTGGGCATGAAGATCGACTGGCGCACCGGCAAGCCCGCCCTGGGCAATGTCCGCGGGCCCATCTGCGGCCCCGCCATCCGTCCCATCGGCGTGTTGCGCACCTGGGACCTCTATGAGCAGGTGGGCATCCCCATCATCGCCAGCGGCGGCGTCCGCACCTGGGAGGACGCCCTGGAGTACCTCATGGCCGGAGCCGCGGCCGTGGGGGTGGGCAGCGCCCAGTTCGTCCACCCCGACGCGGCGGACGCCATCGTCCGCGGGCTGGAGCAGTACGCCGGCCAGCGGGGACTGACCTCCCTGGCGGAGGTGGTGGGCTGCGCCCACCGGAACTGATCCGTGATACCGAAAAGCGCCTGCCGGGCGGAATGCCCGGCAGGCGCTTTTTGCCTCTTGACAAGCGGGAAAAAGCCGCTATAATAATGGTACAAATGTTCGATTTCAAAGGGGCGGGGACCATGGACGTACTGGACAAGCTGACCATTCTGACCGACGCGGCGAAGTACGACGCGGCGTGCACCTCCAGCGGGCTGGACCGGCAGGCCCGGGCGGGGCGCATGGGCTCCACCCTGGCGGCGGGCTGCTGCCACAGCTTCTCCGCCGACGGCCGCTGCGTGACGCTGCTGAAGGTACTGATGACCAACGTGTGCGCCTATGACTGCCAGTACTGCGTGAACCGCCGGTCCAACGACGTGCCCCGCACCTCCTTCACGCCCCGGGAACTGGCCGACCTCACCATCCAGTTCTACCGGCGCAACTACATCGAGGGGCTTTTTCTCTCCTCAGCGGTGCTGGTGAGCCCGGACTACACCACCGAGCGCATGATCGAGGCCCTGCGCCTGCTGCGGGAGGAGCATCACTTCGGCGGCTACATTCACGCCAAGGCCATCCCGGGGGCGGACCCGGCCCTCACCCGGCGGCTGGGGCTGCTGGCCGACCGGCTCAGCGTCAACATCGAGCTACCCTCCGCCCGCAGCCTGGCCCTGCTGGCCCCGGACAAAAAGCGGCACGACGTGCTGGCCCCCATGGGCCAGATCCGGGACGGCATCTCCGCCAGCCGGGAGGAGCTGGCGGTGTTCCGCCACGCGCCCCGCTTCGCCCCAGCGGGGCAGTCCACCCAGATGATCATCGGCGCCACCCCGGAGAGCGACCGGCAGATCCTCACCCTCACCCAGGCCCTCTACGACAAGTACGAACTGAAGCGGGTGTTCTACTCCGCCTATATGCCCGTGTCCGCCAGCGCCCTGCTCCCCGCCCGGGGGGACTTCAAGCCGCCCCTGCTGCGGGAGCACCGGCTGTACCAGGCGGACTGGCTGCTGCGGTTCTACCACTTCCGTGCGGAGGAGCTGCTGGACGACGACCGGCCCAACTTCGACCCCCGGGTGGACCCCAAATGCTCCTGGGCCCTGCGGCACATGGAGAATTTCCCGGTGGAGGTGAGCCGGGCGGACTACGAGAGCCTGCTGCGGGTGCCGGGCATCGGCGTGACCTCCGCCCGGCGCATCCTGGTGGCCCGGCGGGGGGCGCCCCTCAGCTTCGACGTGCTGAAAAAGCTGGGGGTGGTGCTCGAGCGGGCCCAGTATTTCATCACCTGCGGCGGAAAGCTGCTGCCCGGCCTGCGGGTGCGGGAGGACAGCATCCTGGGCCATCTGGCCGCCCTGGAGCGCCCGGCGCTGCTGGACGCCATGCCGGAGCAGCTGTCCCTGTTCGACGGGGAGGCGGGGGCATGAGCCGGACCCAGGTGTGCTATGAGTACGACGGCAGCTTCGAGGGCTTCCTCACCTGCGTGTTTTACAGCTACGCCGACCGGGAGGAGCCGGTGTGCTTCCAGGGGCCGGAGGACGAGGGCTACACCCTCTGGCCCACCCGGCGGGTGGACACGGAGCGGGACAAGGCCGCCCGGGTGTACCGCTCCATCGGGCCCCGCATGGGCCGGGGGGCGGAGGGGCTGGTGTACCGGGCCTTCCTCACCTGTCTGCCGGAGAAGGAGCTGCACATCTGCCGCTTCCTGCGCTATGGCTATCAGCGGGGGAGCGCCGTGCTGCGGGACCTGGGGGACCCCCGGGTGTGCGTGCTGTGGAAGGCGGTGCAGCACCTGAACGGGGAGGCCCATCTGCTGAAGGGCTTCACCCGCTTTTCCGACGTCGGCGGCGTGCTGGTGGGGGAGATCGAGCCCAAAAACCGGGTACTCCCCCTGCTGCGGGGGCACTTCACCGGCCGGTACAATACCGAGCGCTTCCTGCTGTACGACCGCACCCACCGGGAGGCGCTGGTGTATCAGCCGGGGCAGTGGGCCATCGTGCCGGCGGAGGGGCTCACCCTGCCGCCGCCGGGGGCGGACGAGCGGCGGTACCGGCAGCTATGGCGGCGGTTTTACGACACCATCGCCATCCAGGGGCGCTACAACCCCAAGCTGCGGCAGACCCACATGCCCAAGCGGTTCTGGGGCACCATGACGGAATTCCAGACCGACGACGGCGGCCTCCGGCAGCTGCCGGAGGGGGGAGAGGGCTCCCGATAAAAAGCGCCCGGGGCGGCAGGAGCCGCCCCGGGCACCGGGTCAGTCGGGGATCTGCGGGCGCTTTACAGCTGCCTGTACATGGCCCCGGCGTCCGCCTTGCCCACGATGTCCG